>NZ_JAIUHP010000012.1:0-199348 GCF_020165175.1 Mesorhizobium sp. CA16 | reverse complement strand
CCCCCCCCCCCCCCCCCCCCCCCCCCCCCCCCCACCACTCTATCTCTTTGTTTTGACGCAATTCCTGACGGAAAACCGTGGCACACTTTTCCTGGAATTGCTCTAGGGCATTGCGACCAGCATGACCGTGCAAGGCACCGGTTGGAAAAACGACCTTCTGCTTGCGCTGTGCGCCATGCTGGTGGTGCTGACGATCAACGCCGTTTCCGGTTTTCCGACCCTTGGCGACTATGGCGCCGATAATGACAGCATGCTGCGGCTGGTCGAGGTTCGCGACCTGCTAGGCGGCCAAAGCTGGTTCGATCTCCACCAATACAGGATGGGCACCTCGGGCGGCTTCGTCATGCATTGGTCGCGGCTTGTCGATACGCCGCTCGCGCTGATCATCATGGCCTTCGATGCGCTGGGCGCCAGCACGACCACCGCCGAGCGCGCCGCGCAGATCATCTGGCCGACCCTCCTCTACGGACTGACCATATTCGTGCTCATGCGCGCCTCGCAGCGCTTCGCCGCTGCGAATGTCGCGATGCCGGCAGTCATTCTGTCGACGGCGGCGCTTTTCTACCTGGTGATCTACAGCCCGGGCGTGATCGATCACCACAATGTCCAGCTGCTGCTGACGGCGGCCGGCCTCTGGCTTCTGATGGAAGCGCCCTTCTGGCGGCCCGCTGCCCTTCTGTCGGGCATTTGCGCCGGCCTGACGCTCGCGGTCGGCATGGAGACGGCTCCCTATGTGGCGGTGCTCGGCATCTGCGTCGCTGTCCTGTTCATCCTCGACGACAAGGAGCGCGTCACGGCGCGAGGCTTCGGTCTCGGATTTGCCGGCGTCGCCTCCCTGGTATTCGTGGCGACCATCCGGCCGGCCGACTGGGGCGCGGCCCAATGCGACGCCTTCTCCTCTTTCCAGTTCGCCGTTGCCGCATTGTCCGGCTTCGGGCTCGCGATCGCCAGTACCTTTGCCGCATCGAGCCGCCGGGCGCGGCTGGTTTCGATGCTGGCGCTGATGGCGGCGGTCGCGGTCGTTGTGATCGTGTTCTTCCCGCAATGCCTGGCATGGCCCTATGCGGACATGGACGAACGTATCCGCACCTATTGGCTGGCCGACGTGGTCGAAGCGCAGCCCTTCTGGAGCGTCGCCATCCACCAGCCGAAGCTGATGGCGGCGCGCTATGTGACGCCCTTCATCGCGATCCTGCTGGTCGGCTTTCAGCTCCGAACCCGTCGCCTGCGCCGCGCCGAGATGCTCGCCGCCATCCTGCTCGTCGTCGCCTTCGGCGTCAGCCTCTGGCAGGTGCGCGGCTCGACCTTCTCCGTCGCCTTCGCCGTGCTGCCGCTTTCGGCTTGGATCGCGAGAATCCGCCTGCGGAGGGACGTCGCGCCCTCGTGGCGCCTTTCCACCGGCATCGTCATGGCGTGGCTGGTCTCGCTCAACGCGACCTGGGCCGGGGTCGCGGTGGCGGCGCAGTCCGTGGTTCGGCAGGCGCCACAGCGGGTTAATTCCGACCCCGACCATGCCGTGACCTGCGGCAAGCCGGGCGACTTCCACGATCTTGCCGCGATGCCCGCGACGACGGTGCTTGCCTCGTCCAATCTCGGCTCGGGAATATTGGCGTTCACCGGCCATCGGGCGCTGGCCGGCCCTTACCACCGCAATGTCGGCGGCAATCTCGCCATGCTCGACGCTTTCATGGGAACGCCGGAGGCCGCCCGCGCCGTCATCGAACGCGAGCATGTCGGGCTGGTCGCGATCTGCCGCGGCAACACGGAAGAGATATCGCTGGCTCTGGACGCGCCGAAGGGCCTTGTCGCGGCGTTGCTGCGGGGCGACCTGCCTGAGTGGCTCGAACTGGACCAGTCTACCGCGGGAAAGCCGATCGAGATCTACAAGGTTCGTTGAATATCGGCCCGCGGCCATATCAGCATCGTCGACAGCGCCCTTCGCAATACGCCTGCTCTGCGCTGATGCAATTTCACTGCGTGATTTAGAAAACCGCTATCGAAATCAGTTCCATGGATCGTTGCAATCCAGCCTGTGCTTTGGTTAGCATCTCGTTTAGGCGGCGATATATGTATTCAAGAAATTTGGATTCGGGGTTTTAGCTTGGGGAGAAGACATCCATGTCGGCCATAGAGGGCGCGGCGGCGCCAGCATCAGCCACACAAACGCTGCAGCATGTTGTCTCTCACATGGTGGACGCCGTGAACCGCGCCGCGTTTGTGGAAAAGCCTTTCTGGCATCTGGAAATGACCGATGTTTTCCCGGCGGACCTTTATCGGCGCATGCGCGCCGCCATGCCGGAGGCGCGCGAATATCGTGCGCTCAAGGGACGCAACAATGTGAACATCAAGGCTGACGGCACCCCGACGCGGATCAAGATCGACCTCTACCCCGAATACATCCGCCATCTGCCGCAGGAGAAGCGGGCGATTTGGTCCCTGGTTGGCAAGGCATTGCATGCGCCGCAGCTGAAGGACGCATTCATGCGCCGCCTTGCCCCGGGCTTGGAGCGCCGGTTCGGCTCGGACTTCATGAAGGTCGGCATGTATCCGGTGCCGATGCTGACGCGCGACGTGGCGGGCTACAAGATCGGCTTCCACACCGACACGAAATGGAAAGGGATCACGGTCCAGTTCTACCTGCCGGAGGACGACTCGATCAACCATATCGGCACCCGCTTCGCCGAGCGCATGCCGGACGGGCGTTTCGAGAATTCGCACCGGATGTCGTTTTCGCCGAACACCGGCTACGCCTTTGCGGTCGGCACCGACACCTGGCACGCGGTCGACACTGTCGGACCGGAAGTCCGCACCCGCGACAGCATTCTTCACACCTATTTCGTGGACAACACCGCGACGCTCAAGATCCGCAACCGGAGCAAGCGCGCGGCCAATTTCGTGATGAACGAAGTCCGCCACGTCGGCCGGTAATCTCTCGGCGCCCACCGTCGGCACAGCTGAATCCATGCCAACCAGCCGTCGTCAATCCTGGTGCAGGATGAATTCCAGGTAGAGGTTGCGCTGCAGGATCGAATGGTTGTCGTCGGATATCAGCGACACCATCAGCGCGCCGTCGTCGCGGGTCCAGACGTCCAGCCCTTCCATATTGTCGATCTGGTAGCCCATATCGGCTTCCATCAGCACCGGCCCATCGGCGACCGCGCCCTTCTCGACGCTTTCGCCATAGATGCGCCGCAGCCGCATTTTCACCCCGCGCGCGATCGAAAAACTGCGCTCCAGCAGCAACAGGTCGCCATCCGGCAGGAAGGCGCCGTCGGTTACGTCGAAATCGCCGTCGCGTCTGACGGTGAAGACGCCCTTATGCGGCCCCTCGATGATGGCGGCGTAGACGTTGCCGGCGTCATCGAGGCTCCTCTCCGAGACCACGACCAGGCCGCCCGCGTGCTGCCCATAAGGATTGGCATGGGTGACGGTCTCGAAGCCGCGGTTCTGGCGCAGCTCCCGGGCGGGGATCTGGTAATCGACCTGCCGGATCGGCGCTTTCATATTGTCGGGATCGATCTTGAACTGGGCGACGCGCTGGTCGCGCTCAAAGCCGACGGTGGCGATACCGTCCCTGACCGCGAGCCCCTCAGCGTCGACCTTCCATTTCCGATTGATCGGCCGGCCCGAAGCGTCGACCATCTGCTGCAGGCGGAAGTTCGAAACGCCCGACGGACGTCGGTCGGCGTCATGCGTGATCGTGCCGAAGAACCAGAAGCCGGTGTCGGCGACGCCGATGAAGTCGCTGCCCGGCTTCAGAAAGCGAAAGGCCGACAGCGCGCCGAAATCGCGTGCCTGCGAAGTCATCTCCAGCCCGCCGACGAATTCAAGCGGCCCGAACCGCGTCTCGTCGCGTCCGATATGGAACTGGCTGATCGGCCGCGCCGAAATCTCGACTGTTTCGACGGGAGTTCCCGGAGCGGCAATTGCCGGCGATGCACAGGCCAGCACGCAGGCGAAAAGCGTCCGCCGCGCACGCCGCCCCCAAAGGATCATCCGGCGCGTCGCAATCCGCCGCGCCGCGTGTCGCGTGCGCTCTCCTCGCCGAACAGCGAGGCGAGCTGCTCGGTCATGGCGCCGGCGAGTTCCTCGGCATCGACGATGGTGACGGCGCGGCGATAATAGCGCGTGACGTCATGGCCGATGCCGATCGCCAGAAGCTCGACCGGCGAGCGCGTTTCGATCAGCTCGATGACCGCCCGCAGATGGCGTTCCAGGTAATTGCCCGGATTGACCGACAGCGTGGAATCGTCGACCGGCGCGCCGTCGGAGATCATCATCAGGATCTTGCGCTGCTCCGGCCGGCCGATCAGCCGGTTATGCGCCCACAGCAGCGCCTCGCCGTCGATGTTTTCCTTGAGCAAGCCCTCGCGCATCATCAGCCCGAGATTGCGCCGCGCGCGCCGCCATGGATGATCGGCGGACTTATAGATGATGTGGCGCAGGTCGTTGAGCCGGCCGGGATTAGGCGGCTTGCCATCCTTCAGCCACTTCTCGCGCGCCTGCCCGCCTTTCCACGCTCGCGTGGTGAAGCCGAGGATTTCCACCGAAACGCCGCAGCGCTCCAGCGTGCGCGCCAGGATGTCGGCGCAGGTCGCGGCGACGGTGATCGGTCGCCCGCGCATGGAGCCCGAATTGTCGAGCACCAGCGACACCACCGTGTCGCGGAACTTGGTGTCGCGCTCCTGCTTGAATGACAGCGGCTGCATCGGGTCGATGACCACGCGTACCAGGCGGGCCGGATCGAGATAGCCTTCCTCCAGGTCGAAATCCCAGGAGCGGTTCTGCTGCGCCATCAGCCGGCGCTGCAGCCGGTTGGCGAGCCGCCCGACAACGCCGGAAAGATTGGCAAGCTGCTTGTCGAGGAAGGCGCGCAGCCGGTCGAGCTCCTCTTCCTCGCACAGCTCCTCGGCGCCTACCGTCTCGTCGAAGGCGGTGGTGAATACCTTGTAGTCGATCTCTTTCGGCAGGTTCAGGAACGGATTGTCGTTTCGCTTGGCCTCGCCCGGCGTCTCGGCGTCGGCGTCGTCCTCATCGGACAGGTCATCGGAGGTGGCGTCGGTCGCTTCGGTCTCGGCCGACTCTTCGTCGTCGGCGGAGGCTTCGGCATCTTCCGACTGCGACTGCTCGGAGCCTGAATCCTCCTCGCCGCCTTCCTCGCTCTGTTCCTCGCCCTGCTGCTCGTTCTCTTCGTTTTCCTCCGAGTCGTCGGTTTCCTGATCGTCGCCGAGTTGCTCGGCCATCTCCATGGAAACCAGCATGTCGCGCACGATACGGGCAAAGGCCTGCTGGTCCTCGAGCTTGGCCGACAGGCCGTCCAGGTCGCTGCTCGCCTTTTCCTCGATCCAGGGACGCCAGAGATCGACCAGCCGCTCGCCGCTCTTCGGCACGGAACGTCCGGTGAGCTTCTCGCGCACCATCAGCGCAATCGCTTCCTCGAGCGGCGCGTCCGCCTTGTCCCTGACGTCGACGAGGTTCGCCTTGGCGTATTTGTCCTCAAGCATCGACCCGATATTGTCGGCCACGCCCTGCATAGCGCGGCTGCCGATCGCCTCGACGCGCGCCTGCTCGACGGCGTCGAAGATGGAACGCGCCAGCTTGCCTTCCGGCGCCAGCCTGTTGTGGATGCGCTGATCGTGACAGGCGCGCTTCAGCGCCATGGAATCGCCCAGGCCGCGCGTGATCGCAATGTCGTTGCGGGACGCTTTCTTCGGCAGTTCGGGCAGGCGCGCGCGGTTGCCGGCCAAAGCTGGCCGGTCCTTGGCAAAACCGACCTCGAGGTCCTTGTCGCCGGCGACGGCGCGCATGCACACGGTCACCGCGCGCTTGAAGCTGTCGGCTTCAGACCCGTTCTTCGGCTTGTTGCGCGTGTTGTCGCCTGGACCCGCCATGATCATTCCCTGCGCGATTCATGCTGAAAGGCTGGAGGCCTCTTCAGCCGCGCGCCTACCCCAGCACCACGTTCGCGGCGCTTTCCGGCAGATCCTCGCCGAAGGCGCGCTGGTAGAACTCGGCCACCACCGAACGCTCCAGCTCGTCGCACTTGTTGAGGAAGGTCAGCCGGAACGCCATGCCGATGTCGCCGAATATCTCGGCGTTCTCGGCCCAGGTGATGACGGTGCGCGGGCTCATCACGGTCGACAGGTCGCCGTTGATGAAGGCCGAACGCGTCATGTCGGCGACGCGCACCATCTTGTTGACGATGTCCTTGCCCTTGCTGTCGCGATAGTGCTTGGCCTTGGCCAGCACGATGTTCACTTCATTGTCGTGCGGCAGGTAATTGAGCGTGGTGACGATCGACCAGCGGTCCATCTGCGCCTGGTTGATCTGCTGCGTACCGTGATAGAGGCCCGTGGTGTCGCCGAGGCCGACCGTGTTGGCGGTGGCGAACAGCCGGAATGCAGGGTGCGGGCGGATGACCCGGCTCTGGTCGAGCAGGGTCAGGCGGCCCGACGATTCCAGCACGCGCTGGATGACGAACATCACGTCCGGCCGGCCGGCATCATATTCGTCAAAGCAGAGCGCCACATTGTGCTGATAGGCCCAAGGCAGGATGCCGTCACGGAATTCGGTGACCTGCAGCCCTTCCTTGACGACGATGGCGTCCTTGCCGACGAGGTCGATGCGGCTGACATGGCTGTCGAGGTTGACGCGCACGCAGGGCCAGTTGAGCCGCGCCGCGACCTGCTCGATATGCGTCGACTTGCCGGTGCCGTGATAGCCCGACACCATGACGCGGCGGTTGTAGGCAAAGCCGGCGAGGATCGCCAGTGTCGTCGCCTTGTCGAACAGATAGTCGGGGTCGATGTCCGGCACATGCTCCGTCGCCGCCGAATATGCGGGAACGATCATCTTGGAATCGAAGCCGAATTTCTCCTTCACCGGCACGGTCGTGTCGGGCAGGTTGGCGATGTCGCGATCGACCTTGTTCATCACTATCAACGTCTCCACGGGCGAAACGCCGCGTTTCGCCGGCAATCGATTTTGTCCGGGGGCGGTCTTAGAGCCTTTTCCAACCATATGAAAGTTGGAAAAACGACTTGGTACCGTGGGGCCGCTCAGCACAATCCTGCTTGCTTGAGCACGCGATAGGCCTGCAGCACATCGCGGAACCGGTCTTCCGAACCTCTGTCGCCGCCATTCGCATCCGGATGGTGGCGCTTAACGAGTTCCTTATAGCGCGCCTTGATGTCCTGACCAGTCGCCTTTGTGTCAAGGCCAAGCGTTTCCAGCGCCTTGGCCTCAAGTGGCTTTGCCTTGCGCTCGCGCGGCTCGCGTGCTCCGCCGCTGAACAGATTGAAGGGATCGCGCATGCGGTTGTAGTAGCCGGCCCGCCCCGAACGCTGCTGCGCGAAATCCGGCGCCGAGCGCGTTCCGCCGCCATTGGCGCCCATGCGCCATGTCGGCCTGTGGCCGGTCAGCGCCTCCTTCTGGAAGCGGGCGATCTCTGTGTCCGACACGCCGGAGAAGTAGTTGAAGCCCTTGTTGTATTCGCGCACATGGTCGAAGCAGAAGCGAAAATACTCGCCCTCCTTGAGGCGCCCGACCGGCGCGCGATGCGTGCCGGCTTCGTTGCAGCCGTCCCACTGGCAGATCGGGGCGCGCGACTTCAGCTCCGCGTCCTTCTCCGGCCGAATCCGAATTTTCTCGAAATATTTGGGGTACGCTTTCATCTCACCCATTTATGGGCTGTTCGCATGTGCGAAACAAGAATTGACATTTCGCCGATGATCGCCCTAACCGCTGAATCGCGGCTTAAAAGCGGTCGAAATTCAAGATTTTGCGGCTATGCCGCAGATGTGGGGAAGGGAAACCCGGATGTCCATACAGTCGACAATCGAAAACAAGCTGAAAGCGGCATTTTCGCCCGAACGGCTAGCGGTCATCAATGAGAGCCATCTTCACGCCGGGCATCATCACGTCGAGTCCGGCCACCACGCGACGTTCGACGGCGCCGGCGAGACGCATTTTCGCGTTCGCATCGTTTCGCCGAGCTTTGCCGGCATGGCTCGCATCGAGCGCCACCGTGCCGTCAACGAATTGCTCGCGGACGAACTGAAGGCCGGCGTGCATGCGCTGGCGATCGAGCCGGCGGCGCCCGGCGAGAAGACGCGCTGGTAAGCTCTCAGCCGACGCTCGCCTTGAGGAAGGCCAACACAGCCGCGGTCAAGGCGTCGCCGTCCTGGCCGAAATCGCGATTGATCGACATATGCGTATAGGCGCTGCCATCGAACAGCGTGACCTTGGCGCCGGTGGCGCGCAGGCGTTCCGCGAAAGCCTTCGACGCCTCGCCTCGCCCGGGCGCGCGCGAATAGGCGATGAAGGTCGGCGGATGTTTCCTGCCGTCGACATAGGTCGACGGCGATAGCGCCGCCCATTGTGTCGGGTCGGGAAAGGCACGCGCATAGGCGCCCATCATGCCGCCATTCCTGGAAAGCGCCGCAAGATCATAGGCCCCGGTATCGTCCAGGATCAGCGCGGCGACACCGGGCAAACCGCCGCGCATGCCGGTCAGCGCGATCAGATGGCACCCGGCCGAATGGCCCATGCCGACGATGCGACTGGGATCGCCGCCGTATCGGGCAATGTTGGCGCGCACATAGGCGTAGGCTTTTTCGACGTCGCCGGCCTGGGTGGCGACATCGGCTCCCGGCAGCATGCGGTAATCGATCGAGACGAACACGAAGCCATTGGCGAGCAGGAAGTCCGGCTTTGAGCCGACCTGGCCGCGTTTGCCGAACCGCCAGGCGCCGCCATGGACAAAGAAAACCACCGGCAGGTTGTTTCCGCCGTCCGGCGCGTAGACATCGAGCTTGGCCGGACCGTAATCGAGGGTTTGCGGTGCCTGCCGGCCCAGACGCCTGGCGGCTGACGCACCTGCCGGCAGCAGCGCCCCCAGGGATGCCGCGATGAAGCCGCGTCGATCGATCATCGTCATCTCCGGCCAGGTTGCGGCGCAAGCGCGCCGCGCACCTCGATTGGATCAATAATGACAACTTGTGGGCAGCAAACCAAATCAGGACCTTGAAGCTCCGCCGGCAATCACCACGTATTTCTCGGGCGAGCATTTTCGGCCGCGTCGGGTATCCCCCGGGTCAATGCCAGATTGCATGCGCTATCCTTCATGTGAAGGGAACAAACAGTGCTTTCCGGCAGTTGATGCAGCGATGAGCCGATTGGCAGCCCACCGGCTCCGAGGCAAAGCACCATGCGCGAGAACCAATCAGACGTCTTCGATCTGTTTTCGGAGATTTATTCCAACGCGGCTCAGGAAGAGATCAGCCTGCAGCAATATCTCCTGGCCTGCCGCGAAGACAAATCCATGTATGCGTCGGCGCCCGAACGCATGGTCGAGGCGATCGGTGAGCCGAACCTGGTCGACACCAGCAAGGACGAGCGGCTCGGCCGCATTTTCTCCAACCGCACCATCAAGATCTATCCCTCCTTCTCCGATTTCTACGGAATGGAGGATACGATCGAGCGCATCGCCGGATATTTCCGCTATGCCTCGCAGGGCCTCGAGGAGCGCAAGCAGATCCTCTATCTCCTCGGCCCGGTCGGCGGCGGCAAATCCTCACTGGCCGAACGGCTGAAGAAGTTGATGGAGGAGCGCCCGATCTACACGCTCAAGGTCGGCAATAAGATCAGCCCGGTCTTCGAATCGCCGCTCGGCCTTTTCCATCCCGATCGCATGGGCGATCTGCTGGAGGATAAATACGGCATCGCCCGCCGCCGCCTGAACGGACTGATTTCGCCCTGGGCGGCCAAGCGCCTCGACGAACTGTCGGGCGACATCTCCAAATTCAGCGTGGTCAAGCTGATGCCGTCGCGGCTGCGCCAGATCGCCATCGCCAAGACCGAGCCCGGCGACGAGAACAATCAGGATGTCTCGGCCCTGGTCGGCAAGGTCGACATCAGGCAGTTGGAGCACTTCAGCCAGTCCGACCCGGACGCCTACTCCTACAGCGGCGGCCTCAACCGGACCACGCAAGGGCTGCTCGAATTCGTCGAGATGTTCAAGGCGCCCATCAAGGTCCTGCACCCATTGCTGACGGCAACCCAGGAAGGCAGCTACAACGGCACCGAGAATTTCGGTGCCTTCCCCTATCAGGGCATCGTCGTGGCCCATTCCAACGAATCGGAATGGCAGCAGTTCAAGAACAACAAGAACAACGAAGCCTTCCTCGACCGCATCCTCGTGGTCAAGGTTCCCTATTGCCTTCGTGTTACCGAGGAGAGGCACATTTACGAGAAGCTGCTGCGCGAGAGCGAGCTGGCAAACAGCCCCTGCGCGCCCGAAGTGCTGGACATTCTCAGCCGCTTCACCGTCTCGACCCGCCTTGCCGAGCACGAGAACTCACCGCTCTACACCAAGATGCGCGCCTATGACGGCGAGAACCTCAAGGAGATCGACCCCAAGGCCAAGTCGGTCCAGGAGTATCGCGACGCCGCCGGCGTTGACGAGGGCATGACCGGAGTCAGCACGCGCTTTGCCTTCAAGATCCTGTCGCAGACGTTCAACTACGACACCAAGGAGGTGGCGGCCGATCCCGTGCACCTGATGTACATCCTCGAGGAGGCCATCAAGCGCGAGCAATTCCCGAAAGAAACGGAAGCCGCCTTCCTCGAATTCATCAAGTCGGAACTCGCGACGCGTTATGCCGAGTTCATCGGCCATGAGATCCAGAAGGCCTATCTGGAATCCTACAGCGAGTACGGTCAGAACCTCTTCGACCGCTACATCGCCTATGCCGACGCCTGGATCGAGGATCAGGACTACAAGGACCCCGACACCGGCCAGATCCTCAACCGCGAGGTGCTGGACAAGGAATTGTCGCAGGTCGAAAAACCGGCTGGCATCGCCAACCCGAAGGACTTCCGCAACGAAGTGGTCAAATTCACCCTGCGTGCCCGGGCGCGCAACCATGGCCGCAATCCCTCCTGGACGAGCTATGAAAAACTTCGCGAGGTCATCGAGAAGCGCATGTTCGGCCAGGTCGAGGACCTGCTGCCGGTGATCAGCTTCGGCTCCAAGCAGGACAGCGTCACGGAGAAGCGGCACAACGAATTCGTGCAGCGTATGGTGGAACGCGGCTACACCCAGCGGCAGGTTCGCCGGCTGGTCGACTGGTATATGCGCGTGAACAAGGCGGGTTGAGCAAAGCCGGGACGGTTCCATGCCGATCTTCATCGACCGCCGCCTGAACCCGAAGGACAAGAGCCTGGGCAATCGCCAGCGCTTCCTCCGGCGCGCCCGTGATGAGCTCAAGCGCAGCATCCGCGACCACGTCCGGACAGGTCGTATCGCCGACATTGACCGCGAGCATGCCGTGCCGATGCCTCGCAAGGGCACCAGCGAACCGACCTTCGGCGACGACAAGGAAAGCGGCAGGCGCCAGCACATCCTGCCCGGCAACAGGACATTCAGCCCTGGCGATCTTATCTCCAAACCGGGCGGCGGCGGAGGCTACGGATCGGCTCCAGGGACCACGGAATCCGAAGACGACTTCCGCTTTGTGCTGTCACGCGAGGAAGTGCTCGACCTTTTCTTCGAGGACCTCGAACTGCCGGATCTGGTCAAGCTCAATCTCAAGCAGATACTGAGCTTCAAGCCGAGACGGGCAGGCTTCACGGCAAGCGGAGCGCCGACCAACATCAATGTCGGGCGCACGATGCGCAACAGCCATGGGCGCCGCATCGCGCTCAGACGCCCCAAGCAGGCGGAGTTGGACGCAATCGCCCTGCAGATTGCCGAGCTTGAAGCGAAGCCGGCAAGCACGGCCATGAGCGAACGCATCGCTGCCCTGCGCGAGGAGTTCGACCGGATCGAGCGCAGGCGCAGGCGAATTGCCTATGTCGATCCGGTCGATATCCGATTCAATCGCTTCGATCCCCAGCCGGTGCCGAACGCCAGCGCGGTGATGTTCTGTTTGATGGACGTCTCCGGCTCGATGGGAGAGCGCGAGAAGGATCTGGCCAAACGCTTCTTCGTGCTGCTGCATCTGTTTCTGACACGGCGCTACGAACGCACCGAGGTCGTCTTCATCCGCCACACTCACGAAGCCAAGGAGGTGGACGAGCATACGTTCTTCTATCACACCGAAAGCGGCGGCACGGTCGTCTCCACCGCGCTCGAGGAAATGCACCGCATCATCGAGGAACGTTATCCGGTCGCCGAATGGAACATCTACGCCGCCCAGGCCTCCGACGGCGACAATTTCGCCACCGATTCCGAGCGCTGCATAGAACTGCTCGACCGCAAGCTGATGCGGCTTTGCCAGTATTTCGCCTATGTGGAGATCATCGACGAGCGGGAAAGCCACATTTTCGGCTCGACCGAGAACGGCACATCGCTCTGGCGCGCCTACAACGCCGTCGACGGAAAATGGCCGAATTTCCAGATGAGGCGCATCGCCGCGCCGGCCGACATATACCCGGTCTTCCGCGAGCTCTTCGCCAGGCAACCTGATCTGCGCAAGAGCGCTTGAGGACTGAGGCTCGAAGGGACATAGGCCGATGGTCAGCCAAGCGCGCAAATCCGAATTGCTGTTTTCCGGGTCGGACTGGGATTTCAACAAGCTGTCCCGCGTCTATGACGAGATCGAAGCGATCGGCCTCGAAGAGCTTCGCCTCGACATCTACCCGGTGCAGATGGAGATCATCTCTTCCGAGCAGATGCTCGACGCCTATTCGTCGGTGGGCATGCCGCTGATGTACCGGCATTGGTCATTCGGCAAGCACTTCCTCTACAACGAACTGCTCTACCGTAAGGGCGCACGCGGTCTGGCCTATGAATTGGTCATCAACTCCAATCCCTGCATCGTCTACCTCATGGAAGAAAACACCATGGCCCTGCAGGCTTTGGTGACGGCGCATGCCGCGCTGGGACACAACCATTTCTTCAAGAACAATCACCTTTTCCGGCAATGGACGGACGCCGGCGGCATCCTGAGCTATCTGGATTTTGCCAAGAGCTACATAGCCCGATGCGAGGAACGGCATGGCATGGCGGCAGTGGAGGCAATCCTGGATTCGGCCCACGCGCTGATGGAGCAGGGTGTGTTCCGCTATCATCGGCCGCCGAGACTGTCGTCCGAGCAGCAGCGCGAAGGGCTGCGCGAGCGCCTGGAATACGAGGAGCGTTCGTTCAACGATCTCTGGCGGACACTGCCGCCTTCGCAAGAGAGTGGCGATACCAAAACAGCCGGTGACGACGACGCGGCCGAGCGGAAGAAATCGCTCAATCTACCGGAAGAGAACCTGCTCTATTTCCTCGAGAAGAACAGTCTCGTCCTCGAGCCTTGGCAGCGCGAGATCGTCAGGATCGTGCGCGTCATCGCGCAATATTTTTATCCGCAGCGGCAGACCCAGGTGATGAACGAAGGTTGCGCGACCTTCGTGCATTACACGCTCATGAATATGCTGTTCGACCGTGGCCGCATCAGCGAAGGCGCCATGCTCGAAATCCTGCGCAACCACTCGAACGTGGTCTTCCAGCCGGCCTATGACGACCCCCGCTTTTCCGGCATCAATCCTTATGCGCTGGGTCTCGACATGATGCAGGACATCCAGCGCATCTCGACCGCGCCGACCGCCGAGGACCGCGACTGGTTTCCCGACATTGCCGGCCGCGGCGACTGGCGCGACACCTTGCTCGACGCCTGGGCCAACCATCGCGACGAATCCTTCATCCGGCAGTATCTGAGCCCAAGGCTGATCCGCAAATGGCGGCTCTTCGTGCTGGCCGACGGTGCCGACGAGCCGCACTATGAGGTGGCCTCGATTCACAATGAGCGCGGCTATGGCAAGATAAGGTCGGCGTTGGCGCAAAGCTACGATATCGGCGCCAACCGTCCCGACATCCAGGTGGTTGACGTCGACCTGCTCGGCGACCGGCATCTGCGGCTCCAGCACACGGTCAAGGATGGCGTCATGCTCGAGGGCCAGAGCCGCGACGCGACGCTGCGCCATATCCGCAACCTCTGGGGCTATGATGTCAGCTTGGCGGCAATCGATGCCGGTACCGGCGCGATACTCAGCGAGCGTTGGACCAAGGAACTTTGAGGGCATCGCCGGACATCGGCACGCCTTAGCCCTCGCTGGCGGGACGTATCCTCAATCTGGCGATGCGGTTCTTCTCGCGCTTCATCACCACGAAACGCTTGCCGTGGAAGGTGAAGGCCTGCTTTTCCTCCGGGATCGACTGCGTCTCATGAATGACGAGGCCGGCGATCGTCGTGGCCTCCTCGTCGGGCAGGTCCCAGTCGAGCGCGCGGTTCAAATCGCGGATTGGCACCGTGCCGTCGACGACGACCGAGCCGTCCGCTTCTTTCTTCACGCCCTGCATGTCGATGTCGTGCTCGTCGGCGATCTCGCCGACGATCTCCTCGATGATGTCTTCCAGCGTCACCAGCCCTTCGACCTCGCCATACTCGTCGACGACGATGGCGAAATGCGCCTTGCGCCGCAGGAAAGCGTTGAGCTGTTCCTGCAAGGTGGTGGTGTCCGGCACGAACCACGGCTTGGCCGCGATCTTCATGACGTCGATCCGCGAAAAATCGTTGCCGACCTCATTGAGGGCCCTCAGCAGATCCTTCGCGTGCAGGACGCCGACGATGTTGTCGAGCGAGCCCTTCCACAGCGGCATGCGGGTGTGCGGGCTCTGCAGGATCTCGCGCACCACCGCCTCCGGCGCATTGTCGGCATTGACCGAGCGCATATTGGTGCGGTGGACCATGACATCCGACACTTCGAGCTCGTCGAGATCGAACAGCCCCTCAAGCCGATTGCGCTCCTCGGCAGCCGTGCCCTCGCGCCGGGGTTCGTCGCCGTCTTCATCCTTGCCGTTGCGCTCGGACCGCTGCGGCGGCTCGATCGGCCGCAGCGCATAGCCGCAAGCGGCAAGCAACCGGGCGCGGAAGAAAATCGCCAAAAGCACGATGGCGGCAAGGACGGCGGCGACGATCCAGCCCGCGCCGTTCATCCGGGATGGCTCACCTCGAGCCACCCGGGATGGCTCGATTTGAGGAAGGAGAGCACTTCCGACGACGGCACGTCCTTGGCGATGAAAGCCTGGCCGATGCCGCGCGTCAGGATGAAGGTCAGCGCGCCGCGCGAGACCTTCTTGTCCTGGGTGATGAAGCCGAGCAGCGCCTCGGCGTCCGGCAGCTCGCCCGGAACGTCGGCCATCCGCCAAGGCAGGCCGACGGCGCGCAGATGCGCTTCGACGCGCTCCGCGTCGTCCGGACTCGCCAGGTTGAGACGCGCCGAGAAGCGGTGCGCCAGCGCCATGCCGATGGCGACGCCCTCGCCATGGACGAGCCGGCTCCCGTCATACTGCGTGGCAGCTTCGAGCGCATGACCGAAAGTGTGGCCGAGATTGAGCAAGGCGCGGTCGCCGGTCTCGAACTCGTCGCGGGCAACGACGTCGGCCTTGGCGCGACAGGCCTCGGCGATCGCCTCGACTCGTGCCGGACCGCCGGCAAAGACTTGCCCCCAGTTCTGTTCGAGCCAGGCGAAGAAGGCCGGGCGGTCGATCAGCCCGTATTTGGCAAGCTCGGCATAGCCGGCGCGGAACTCGCGGATCGGAAGCGTGTCGAGCGCCTGGGTGTCGGCAAGCACCAGCCTGGGCTGGTGGAAGACGCCGACGAGGTTCTTGCCGCGCGCGCTGTTGATGCCGGTCTTGCCGCCAACGGAAGAATCGACCTGCGCCAGCAGCGAGGTCGGTATCTGCACGAAATTCATGCCGCGGCGGACAATGCCGGAAGCAAAGCCGGCAAGATCGCCGATGACGCCGCCGCCGAGCGCGATCACCACGTCGCGGCGTTCGAGCCTTGCCGCGAGCACGCCGTCGACCACTTCCTCCAGATGGACGAAGTTCTTTGTCTTTTCGCCCGCAGGCAGCGTGATGACGGCGGACTGGATGCCGCCTTTGTCCAACCCAGCCTTCAGCGTGTCGAGATGTGCGGCGGCGACATTTTCGTCGGTGACGATGGCCGCGCGGGTACCGGGAAGCCGGCGCGCGATCTCCTCGCCGGAGCGCGCCAGCAATCCTGAACCGATCAATATGTCATAGGCGCGGTCGCCGAGTCCGACCTCGACCTTCACCGGTTCGGCATTGCTCACGACTGAATCTCGCCAGTTGTGGCGCTTGTAGCGCCGGTTGCGATCGCGTCGATGCCAAGATGGGCGCAGAGCGCGGCGACGACTTCGCCGGCGATGATCTCCTTGCGGTCGTCGCGCGTCGGCACAGTCAGGTCGGCGATGGCATACACCGGATAGCGCTCGCCCATCAGCTTCTCCAGCACGCCACGCGGGTCGGGATTCTTCAAGAGCGGCCGGTTCTGCTTCTTCGAAACGCGCTCCATCAACAGGTCCAGATCGG
This sequence comes from Mesorhizobium sp. CA16, assembly GCF_020165175.1. Taxonomy (NCBI): domain Bacteria; kingdom Pseudomonadati; phylum Pseudomonadota; class Alphaproteobacteria; order Hyphomicrobiales; family Phyllobacteriaceae; genus Mesorhizobium; species Mesorhizobium sp. CA16. The sequence continues at coordinate 182,964 of NZ_JAIUHP010000012.1, read as the reverse complement.
CCTTCAGCCAGACCGATATGCCATGCGCGGAAATCGCCTCGCGCGTCTGCGCATTCATAAAGGCGCCGCCGCCGGTCGACAGCACCTGCGGTCCGTTCTCCAGCAGACGCAGGATCACCCGCTGCTCCAGCGCGCGGAATTCCGGCTCGCCATAGCGCTCGAACAACTCCGGCACCGTCATGCGCGAGACGCTTTCGATCTCCTGGTCGCTGTCCATGAAGGGCAACGACAGCATCGCCGCCACCTTGCGGCCGATCGCGGTCTTGCCGGCGCCCATCAGTCCGACGAAGACGATCGACCGGCTTCCGAGCCGTTCGATCAGCGCGGCGCGGCCTTCGTCCGTCGGATTTGGTGGCAGAGCGTTCATCGGGGCCTCTTTGCGCCGTATCGACATCAAAAGCCTGTTTGCGTCAAGCACGGCCGGACAAACGGCCGCGAAGCTTCCCCGGCAAAACCTCCTGTTCACCGGAATGCTTCGTGCTTGAATTGACCGGATCGGCGTCCCATAAGGGCACAGGGCTTTGGAAAAGCAGAACAACAAGACGGGCGAAAATTGAATGCCGACTTTGTTTCGCTTCGTCGTGACGCTGGCGGTTCTTGCAGGCATTGCCTATGGCGCGATGTTCGCCCTGGCCATGTTCGTGGAGCCGAAAAAGGCCGAAATGAGCATCCGCATTCCGGCTGAAAAGCTCAACCCGAAGAAATACTGACCCACGAACACCGACAAAGAGCTGATCCCGGCCCGATGAACAGCGCCGCCCGCATCGAAGCCTTCCTCGAAATGATGAGCGCCGAGCGCGGCGCGGCCGAAAACACGCTTTCGTCCTACCGCCGCGACCTGGAGGATGCTTCCGAGGCGATCAACGGCGGACTGGCGGGCGCGGGATCGGCCGACATCCGCGCCTATCTCGACGACATCGCCGCGCGCGGCTTCGCGCCGACCTCGCAGGCGCGCAAATTGTCGGCGATCCGCCAGTTCTTCAAATTCCTCTATGCCGAAGGGCTGCGCGGCGACGACCCGACCGGCACGCTGGACAGCCCGCGCAAGGGCCGGCCGCTGCCGAAGACGATGAACGAAGCCGAGACCGGGCGCCTGCTCGACCGGGCAGCGCAGGAAGCCGGAGAATCCGGGCCGGACGGCGACAGGCTGGCCGCGTTGCGCCTGCACGCGCTGGTCGAAGTGCTCTACGCAACGGGCTTGCGCGTGTCGGAACTGGTCGGGCTACCGGTCACTGTGGCGCTGCGCGACGACCGCTTCTTCATAGTGCGCGGCAAGGGCGACAAGGAACGCATGGTGCCGCTGTCGGCCAAGGCGCGCGCCGCCATGCGCGCCTGGCTTGCCGCGAGGGCCGAACGGCCGGCCTTTGCCGAGAGCCCCTTCCTGTTCCCCGCCTCCTCCGACAGCGGCCATCTCTCCCGGCAAGTCTTCGCCCGGGATCTCAAGGGCTTGGCCGCGCGGTCCGGCATAGCGTCGGCGAAGATCTCGCCGCATGTGCTTCGCCATGCTTTTGCCAGCCATCTCCTGCAGAACGGCGCCGATCTCAGAGCCGTTCAGCAACTTCTTGGCCATGCCGACATCTCGACCACGCAGATCTACACCCATGTGCTGGAGGAGCGGCTGGTACGGCTGGTCAACGATCATCACCCGCTTGCCGACTAGGCCTCATATCGCTATGTGAGGGCGACGTTCCACCGCCCGGAGCCGGCATTTCAGCGGTTCCGCCAGCCATTTGCCTTCCGACGGATCGGTCCGCTCAAGCATGTACAACTACCTCGACTTTGAAAAGCCGGTGCAGGATCTGGAGCTCAAGATCCTTGAGCTGAAGAAGCTTGCCGAGAACGGAGAGGCGGTCGATGTCGGCGAAGAGATCAGCAGGCTGGAAAAGCGCTCGCGCGACGCGTTGCGCGACCTCTACAAGGCGCTCACGCCCTGGCAGAAGGTGCAGGTAGCGCGCCATCCCGACCGTCCGCATTGTGTCGACTACATCAAAGGGCTGTTCACCGATTTCACGCCTTTGGCCGGCGACCGCAATTTCGGTGACGACCAGGCGATCGTCGGCGGGTTCGCGCGTTTTCGCGGCGAGCCGGTAGCGATCATCGGCCAGGAAAAGGGTTCGGACACCGCAAGCCGCATCAAGCACAATTTCGGCTCGGTCCGGCCGGAAGGCTATCGCAAGGCGGTGCGCCTGATGGAATTGGCCGACCGCTTCCAGATCCCGCTTTTGACGCTGGTAGACACCGCCGGCGCCTATCCCGGCGTCGGCGCCGAGGAGCGCGGCCAGGCCGAAGCGATCGCGCGTTCGACCTCGGCCTGTCTTTCGCTGAAGGTGCCGTCGATCTCGGTGGTCATCGGCGAAGGCGGCTCCGGCGGCGCCATCGCGATCGCCACCGCCAATCGCGTCTACATGCTGGAGCATGCCATCTACTCGGTGATCTCGCCCGAAGGCGCCGCCTCGATCCTGTGGCGCGACACCACGCGCTCGAAGGACGCGGCGACCAACATGAAGATCACCGCGCAGGATCTTCTCGAGATGAAGATCATCGACGCCATCATTCCCGAGCCGATGGGCGGCGCCCAGCGCGCGCCGGAAACGGTGATTGCGTCCACCGGCGACCTCATCGCCAGGACGATGAAGGATTTCGCCGGCGCCAACACCGATTTTCGCGAGCAGCGCCGCGAGAAATACCTGGCGATGGGCCGCAGCCTCTGACCTCCCAAGTTCTGGCAAGACGTTCAACTGTGGCCGGAATAAGCAATTCCGCCACAAAAATGCCGCCGGATTCGGCTCAATGGAAATCGCCGTGAGGGGTTTGCCAAAGCTTGCGGTAAGGAATTTTCAAGGTTAACGGGCTTACGGTCCACTGGTGTTCAGCCTATGGGCCTGGCCATGCCGACAGCCGTTGGCCCGAGAGAAGAGACGTAGCCGTATCGATGTTTGCCAAGCTTGCCCGCACCGGAATCCTGATCGCCGCTATCGGCATCGCCGGCTGCAATGATTCGTCGATGAAGGACTTCGCGCCCGAGGCCAACAAGCCGTTGCCGGACAAGATCCTCGCCGATATGAGGGCCAAGGGCATGGTACGCACCTCCTCGGTGATGGCGCGCATCTTCAAGGAGGAAGGCAAGCTCGAGATCTGGAAGGCCAAGACCAATGGCCGTTACGATCTTGTCGCCACCTACGACATCTGCAAATGGTCGGGAAAGCTCGGCCCCAAATACACCGAGGGCGACCGTCAGGCGCCGGAAGGCTTCTACACGGTGCGTCCCTCGCAGATGAATCCGCGCTCGAGCTACCATCTGTCCTTCAACATTGGCTTTCCCAACGCCTATGACCGCGCCAATGGCCGCACCGGCCAGAACCTGATGGTTCATGGCGCCTGCTCGTCGTCCGGCTGCTATTCGATGACCGATGCCCAAATCGAGCAGATCTATGCCTTCGGCCGCGACGCCTTCCAGGGCGGCCAGACCGAGTTCCAGATCCAGGCCTTCCCGTTCCGCATGACCGCCGCCAACATGGCGCGCTACCGCAACGACCCGAATTACGAATTCTGGAAGATGCTGAAGGTCGGCTATGACAATTTCGAGATCACCAAGGTGCCGCCGAAGGTCGACGTCTGCGAGAAGCGCTACGTCTTCAACCAGGTGGCGCCGGAAGGCACGACCTTCGACCCGACCGGCCCCTGCCCCGCGACCATGCAGCCTGACTCGTTGAAAACGGCCTACGCCGACTACGAGAAGCGTTATGACGCGGCCTTCAAAGCAGCCGTCAATTCCAGCACGCCGCCGCCGAAGCCGACGATTGCCGGCATCAAGGAAGCGAGCATCGTTTCCGACTGGTCGAAGCGCCGCGCCCGCGGCGAGCGCGTGCCGATCGACCCGCCGTCGCTGAATTCCGACGGCTCGGTGACCGAAACGACCCGCATGGGCCGCATCGATTCCCCGCTCGGCCGCAAGATGGCGGCAGCCGACGCGGAAAGGGAAGCCAAGCGCAAGGCCGAAGAGCAGCGCCTGGCCGCGATCGAGGCGGCCAAGGCCGCCAAGGCACAGGCAAGGGCGCAGGCGCTGGCCGAGAAGGAGGCCGCCAAGCAAGCGGCGCAGCAACCGGTCGTCACCGCTGGCGTCGAAGCCGCGCCCGCCCAGCCGGCGCAGGAAACGCAGGCTGCCGCCGACGCCGGCCAGGGCACCGTGTCGAAGCTGAAGAAGAAGCTTCTCGGCATGTTCGGCGGCTGAGACTTCCGCTTGGCAAAGCCGCCCGCCATCTACGATCTCAAGGGACTGAACTGTCCGTTGCCGGTGCTGAAGGCCCGCAAGCGGCTGGCCGCGATGCGGCCCGGCGCCCGGCTGTGGCTCGAAACCACCGATCCGCTGGCGGTGATCGACATCCCGGCCTTCTGCGCCGATGCCGGCCACCAGCTGCTCGAGACGACGGCCGTCACTGGCGGCCACCGTTTCCTGGTCGAGCGCGGCAACGCGGCTGACCTGCTTGCTTCAGCTTAAAGCCCGGCAATCGCGAGCGGATTGGCTTCCAGCGCCGCGCGGTCCGGCGTGTCGATCGACGGCTTGTTGGTGAAGGCCGCGAACAGCCGCTGGATATAGTCCTGAGGCATGTCGAGCGTGACCAGCACCAGCCTGGTTCCGCGCTGGCCGTCGGGCCAAGCGGGCAGTCTCGCCGGCGGATGCAGGAGCTTCTGCACGCCGTGGATGACCAGCGGCCGCGAGGGATCCTCCGCGAGTTCGATGACACCCTTCATGCGCAGGAGTTTCTCGCCATGCGTCGAGCGCAGGAGGTCGAGGAACATCTCGATCGCCGAGAACGGCACCGGGCCGTCATGGACAAGCGAGTGCGAGCGCACGCGCGTGTCGTGGCGATGCTCATGATGGTGGTGAGGATCATGGTCGCCGTCATGGTGGTGATGGTCGTGATCATGGTCGTGCGCCGCCTCTTCGCCAAGCCAGCGCCGCACGTCGGCGGACTTGGTTTCAGGATCATAGAGCCCGCAATTGAACAGCGCCGCCGCGCCGGCCTCCTCGACCTCGAGCACGACGGCGCCCGGATTGATCTGCTTGAGCCTTGCCCGCAACGCCTCGACTGCGGCCGCGTCCGCAAGGTCGGTCTTGGTCAGCACGACGCGGTCGGCCACCGCGGCCTGTTTCACCGCCTCGACATGGGCGTCCAGCGTCGCCTCGCCGTTGACAGCGTCGACCAGCGTGATGACGCCGTCGAGCCGGAACGCCTGCACCAGCGCCGGATGCGCCATGATCGACTGCAGCACCGGTGCCGGATCGGCCAGGCCCGTCGTCTCGACGACGACACGGGCCAATTTCGCGATACGGCCGGTCTGCAGCCGGTCGACCAGATCGGCGAGCGTATCGACCAGGTCGCCGCGCACCGTGCAGCAGAGGCAGCCGTCGGAAAGCTGGATGATGCCGTCCGAAGCCTGCTCCACCAGCAGATGGTCGATCGCCACCTCGCCGAACTCGTTGATGATCACCGCCGTATCGGCAAGCGCCGGATCCTTGAGCAGCCGATTGAGCAGCGTCGTCTTGCCGGCGCCGAGAAAGCCGGTGAGCACCGAAACGGGGATGGGAAAGCCGCTCATGGGTTAGCTAATTGGCAGCTTTGACGGGCTGGTCGCCCTGCGCTCCGGCAGCGGCGGTCGCCAGCGGCTCGGCGCCCGGCGGCGCCGGCCTGTCCGGCCGCCAGACCGGCAGCGGCACGTCGGCATAGTTCTGGTCGGTCTGGTCGACGAACGCCTTGGGCGCGGGCCCCGTGGCGCCGCCCAGGCCGACTGCGATGAGCGTAGGATGGGCGAGCTTCACCTGATAGGGCGATTTCGGTTTATTCTTGGCGGCAACCTCGGGCGCCGCCTCCGACTGCTCCGCCTTCGGCTTTTTCGCGCAGATCTCGTCATGCATGTCGTTGGGTGACAGCGTGTCGCCATAGGGCTTGAGAGCGGCCAGCGTGGTCGAACCCGCCGCCGGTTTATCAAAACCCTGGTCGAGCAGCTTTGCCGCCGCTTCGGCGCGGCTGATCGCCGATTTCTCGCCAAGCACCACGGCGACCAGCGTGCGCCCGTTGCGCGTCGCCGAGCCGATCATGTTGAAGCCGGACGGGCAGACGAAGCCGGTCTTCATACCGTCGGCGCCCGGATAGCGGCCGATCAGGAGATTGTAGTTCGGGAGCGCCTTCTTGCCGACCGCAAGGCCTTCGATCGAGAACCACGGGGCATATTGCGGAAAATCATTGCGCAACGCCGTCACCAGCACGGCAAGGTCGCGCGCGGTCGTATACTGTTCCGGCGAGTAGAGCCCGTTCGGGTTGACGAAATGCGTGCCCACCATGCCGAGCCGGGCCGCCTCGGCGTTCATGCGCTCGGCGAACGCGGCCTGCGACCCGCCGATATTCTCGCCGACTGCCATGGCTATGTCGTTGGCCGACTTGACCAGCATCATCTTCAGCGCATTGTCGAGCCGCATCACCGAACCCGGCTTGAAGCCCATCTTGCTCGGCGGCTCGCCGGCCGAGTGCTTCGTCACCTTGATCGGCGAATCGAGCGCCACCTCGCCGGCCTGGATCGCGCGGAAGGCGACATAGGCCGTCATTAGCTTGCTGAGCGAGGCCGGATACCAGCGCTTGAATGCGTCCTGGTGCTCCAAAATTGAGCCACTCTTCAAGTCGAAAAGCACGACCGGATTGGCGCGCGCCGTGCCGGCAAGCGCCGGAAGCGCCAGCGCGCCTGCCAGCAACAGGTTGAGGAAATGCCTTTGCCGCATGATCAAATCCGAAATCGCCTCTTGCCGTGATTGCCGCTGGCTCCGTAAGATTTCGTTACCCATCGCCAGCATAATGCGACCCGGCCCTCGACCCCGGGCCGCATTGTTGCGGTGCTATTTACCCTATGTGACGCCAAAATGGCAAAGTGCCATATATTCACAATTGCTGAGCAGTGGCTCTGAACCCGACTGCCGCCAGTCAACCAAGAGATGGACCGACCATGCCGATTCTGAACCGCGCCGCGCAAATGCAGGAAGAAGTTGCCGGCTGGCGACGACATCTGCACCAGACACCGGAGCTGAATTTCGACGTCTTCCAGACCGCCGGTTTCGTCACCGAGAAGCTGACGGCCTTCGGCTGCGACGAGGTGGTGACGGGACTGGGCAAGACCGGCGTCGTCGGCATCATCCGCGGCCGCAAGGGCGATGGCCCGACCATCGGGCTGCGCGCCGACATGGACGCGCTGCCGATCGACGAGATCACCGGCAAGCCGTGGGCCTCGACCGTGCGCGGCAAGATGCATGCCTGCGGCCATGACGGCCACACCGCCATGCTCTTGGGCGCCGCCAAATATCTGGCCGAGACGCGCAATTTCGCCGGCACCGTGGCGGTGATCTTCCAGCCGGCAGAGGAAGGCGGCGGTGGCGGCAACGAAATGGTCAAGGACGGCATGATGGAGCGCTTCGACATCGAAAAAGTGTTCGGCATGCACAATATGCCGGGCCTGCCGGTCGGCCAGTTCGCCATCAAGCCGGGCCCGATCATGGCCGCGACCGCCGAATTCACCATCACCGTCAAGGGCCGCGGCGGCCATGCCGCGATGCCGCACGGCACGATCGACCCGATCGTCATCGCCAGCCAGTTGGTCGGCGCGCTGCAAACCATTGCCTCGCGCAACACCGATCCGGTCGAATCCGTGGTGGTGTCGGTGACGAAGTTCCACGCCGGCGACGCCTATAACGTCATCCCCGAAAGCGCCGAGATCGCCGGCACCGTGCGCACGCTGAAGAAAGAAGTGGCCAAGAAATCGGAAGAGCGCATTCGCGCACTCTGCGCCGGGCTCGCCTCCGCCTTCGGCGCCACCATCGAGGTCGATTACGACGCCAATTACCCTGTCACCTTCAACCATGCCGAGGAAACCGTGTTTGCGGGCGACATCGCCGCCGACATCGCCGGCGACAGCCACGTTCACCGCGCCATCCAGCCGGTGATGGGCGGCGAGGATTTTTCCTATATGCTGGAAGCCCGCCCCGGCGCCTTCATCTTCATCGGCAACGGCGACTCCGCCGGCCTGCATCACCCGGCCTACGACTTCAACGACGAGGTCATCCCGCACGGCATGAGCTATTGGGTGAAGCTGGCCGAGACCGCGCTCGCCACCTGAGCGCACGCAGGCGAAGGCGGCGAGCGTCCTGCCAAAACGGCTTGGCCCGCCCGGCCCGCCGAGATGAGTTACAGCCCAAGGGGAGGTCAGCATGCCCCTTGGCGAACCGGCCCGAAGCGTTTATGTGTCGGGCCGCGTGGTCCCGTAGCTCAGTAGGATAGAGCGGCAGATTCCTAATCTGTAGGTCACAGGTTCGATTCCTGTCGGGATCACCAAGTTTTTCAAGGGCTTGGCGAGCAGGTCCTGCATCGTGGACGTCAGGACGATCCTGAAGTGAACGGCCCCGAAAGATGGTGCCTGCGCATAAGCGTGGAGAGGCGGTTCGCCGCTTCGGCGAACGCTTCGCCTCCAGAAGCGATCAGCGCCGGTCGTTCCTGCTCGGGCGCTGCCAGAACGCGTTCCCAGAACGCGGCGACGACGGCGCTCGACCGGGCGAGATCGGCGGCCGCGTTTTGATCGTCGGCCAGCGCCGCCAGATGCTGGGGATTGATGCCGCCGATGCCGGGCGGCACTTTCGCTCCCATGTCGAGAAAGCCCGGAGGCAGCGATCCTTTCAGGTTGTGGACGCGATGCTCGACGATGGCGGCGTAGATCTGGTCGACGGCCTGCTTGGCGCCGGCGACACGGGAGGGGTGGTCGGTGTCGGCCGCGGCGTGAGGGAGGAGTTCCAGACGCTGGCCATAGGCCTCGACCAGTCTGAGATAGGGCAGCATTGGTCCCGAAAGCGTGCTGCCGTCCTTGAACAGGTCCGCATCAATCGCCGCATGGGAAACGCGCCCTGACGCCAGAGCGCGCTCCAGTGCCGCCACATCGACCAGCTCGCCGCGATCGTAGTTGATGAGCACCGCGCCGTGGTTGAGGAGGGAGAGGACTTCATCTCCGACCAGTCCGGCATTGGCGTATCGCTGCTGGCCGGCATCGAAGGGGCCGAGGCCTAGGTGGACCGAAAGCGCGTCGGCGCCGCGCGCGGCGTCTTCCATGGTCTCGGCATAGTCGAAGCCTTCCGCCTCGATCCATTTATGGTGACGGGACCGCGCGTGGATGGCGACCCGCATGCCGAAGGCCTGGCCGAGCCTGGCGAATTCGCGACCGATATTGCCATAGCCGAGCACCGCCAGCCTTTTGCCTTCGAGCTTCTCGGTCGGGTAATGGCGCAGATCTTTCCCCGTATCGAACTGCCCGCCGGCGACCAGGGTGTTGAGCCTGTCCACGGGGAGATCCGGCCTGACTTTCAGCAGCGCCTTCATCGCCATTTGCGCGGTCGCGCGGCTGTTGATGCCTGGCGTGTTCATCAACGGCGCTTCGCCGCCTTCCCCGCTGCCTCCGCCCCATGATGCCGAGCCCATATTGCCGGTGCCGGCGCCGATGCGCACGCCGCCGAGGCGGAACCTGGTCTCCGCTGGGATGAACGTCGCAGCGGCGATGAGGGCGTCGTAGCGGCCGTCGCCCGCTTCGGCCAACAATTCGTCGCGCGTGCTCAATTGAGGTTGGTAGAAGAAATGCAGCCTGTCGGGGTCAAGGGCGCCGGCCTTGGCGATGCCTGTCTGGTGGAACACGCCACCCTTGGCTTCGATATAGGCCTTGACCTCGCTGTGGTCGGGATTGCCGTCAGCGCCAAAGCGCAGCCCGACAAAATCGCAGATCAGAATATTGGCTGATGTCATGGAGCGTCGTTTCCCTGCAGCTGTCTCCAGTTACTCCAATCCGTGATCCGATGGATCGCGCGAAACGGCATATCCGGGTCGCAAGCGAGAGATCGCCGTAAGGAAGCTAGAACCTGTCGGCGCCAGCGAGGTCAGCCTGAGATAATTTCGTAGTGAAGGATCTGGGCGTCGCCGAGGGACGATCTGCGTCCGGGCGAGATGACGCCGGAGCCGAAGAGAAGAATATCTTCGCGGCGTATGAACACTTCATGGCCGGGTCCCATCGACACAAATGTGCCCGACGAGCTTCGCTCGACAAGGCGCGCTTTACCATTCGAAATGGTGAAAGTCGCGTGGTGCCTTGAAACCCAGGGCCGCTGGACGACGATATCGCATTCCGGAGATCGGCCGATCGTCACCAGTTCGTTGTTTCGGCAGGATCGCGACTGATCTCCATAATGGATGATCAGATTGACCTGCGGCGGCGGGGCAGAGCGCCTATCGACAAAGGTACCTCGGTTGGCGATGTGCGTGCTGAGGGCCTCATTGTCGCTTCGCAGCGTATAGACATCGAAGAGTTCTTGCTTGCCCTTGAAGGCCATCTTGTCGAGGAGCCGCAAGGTACTGCGGCTGCCCGCGGAAAGGGCTTCGAAGAAGTTCTGGCTGATCAGGACCTCCCCGGGGTTGGCCGTGGCGGACAACCTTGCGGTGACATTGACAACGTCGCCGAATACCGCGTCCCGCGCGCGAATGACCGCCCCGAAATGCAATCCGATCCGGGCGATCAAGGGCTTTTTCGACAGTTGATGGCTGATTTGGCAGACCGCCATCAGCGCCGCCTCCGAGCTCTCGAACAGGCTGAGCACATCATCACCCTTCGAGTAAATGAAGTCGCCGCCGTGTTGGGCGACGATCTCGCGTATCGCGTCGAGGCAATCCGAGACCTGCCGCAAAGCGGCATCGTCGCCGATGCGCTCATAGAGCGGCGTGCTGCCCACGACATCAGCCAAGAGGACCGCGGCTAAAAGTCTTTCCTGATCCATCGACTCGTATCCGCCCGAGAATGCAGCGTGTATAACATACCAAAGTCGACTTTGATTTATCTACGTGCGCGCCAAAGGGCCGGCGCAACTGGGCAAGTGCTTTGGCGCGATTATCTCGCACGGACAGGCATCTGCCTTCGCTCATCCCGCCAAACGGGTTATCGGCCTCAAAAAAATAGCGGCGAAAGAAGTTTTGTTCACTAACCCGGGCTACCGGCCGCCGGATTGGCGATGATCGCCGCCCGGAAGCGGGCGACGAAATCGTCCAGCGCCGGGCGTTCGGCATCCGAGATCGCCCAGTAGGAGAAGGCATCGTCGGTCCAGTGGACCAGCAGGAAGCCACCTGCCGACAGATCGTCCGCCACCGGCACGGATTTGGCGTCGTTCTGCCGGGGTTCGGCCACCAGCGTGATCAGATGCTCGTGGTGACGGTAGACCAGCGCCGGCATCGGCCTGTCGCCGATCACCTCGACGCGTCCGCCGAGCAGGGCGTAGCCGTCCTTGGCCATGTCGGGCGCCGCAGGCGAGACGCCGATGCGGCCGTCGAGCCATGGCTTCACCGTATGGCGGTCGGACGAGACGATGTCGACTGGAGTCGCCGCAAGCAGGCTGCGTCGATGGCCGTTGGCGACGGCCACGGCGAAGCTGTCGGACCCATTGTCCGCCGTCGCCAGCCACTGCGTCGCGCCGCTGGCCAGAAACGCCGTCAGCACGATCGAGGCCGCCATCTGGCGCCAGTCGAAGGAATTGAACCAGCGTGCCGCGCGCGGCCGCAACTCGACGACATTGCCTTGCTGCTGTTGCGGCTGTAACTGCGCCTTCACGGCCGTGGATTGGACGACTTCGCCGGCCCCACTCACCTCGGCGATGGCCGCAATGCGGGCCAGAAAATCGTCGCGGACCGTCTGACGCGGCACATTGGCGACAGCGCCGCGCAGCGCCACCAGGCGCGCGTGTTCGGCGGCCAGCGCCGGATCGGCGGCCATGCGCCGCTCGACCGCCAAAGCGGCCGCGGCATCGAGCTCGCCATCGACAAGGGCGTGGATCATCAGCTTCATATCCTGCGGGTCTTGCGGCAATCCATCCTCACGCGGGCGATTTTCATGCGGGCTCATGTCGCCCTCCAAGTTCCGTCATCAAGAGGCCGCGGGCTCTCGCCAGCCGCGACATCACCGTGCCTTGCGGCACTCCGAGCATGGCGGCGATCTCGCGGTAGCTGAGACCGTTGATGTCGCGCAGCACAAGTGTTTCGCGGAAGGCTTGCGGCAGCCTGGCGATCGCCGCTTCCACCGCCGCCGAATTGGCCTTGGCGATCAGCGCCGCCTCCGGGCTGTCGGTGTCAGTGTCGGGCGGCGGCGACACGTCGTCGAGATCGGCGAGGTCGCCGACGGCGACCACGCTGCGCGGGCGGTTGCGCGCCATCCATGTGTAGGAAGCGTTGCGCACGATGGTGAGCAGCCATGCGCGGGGGTTTCCCCCAGCGAACCCGGCAATGCCCGCATGCGCCTTGAGGCAGGCCTCCTGCACCACATCCTCGGCGTCGGCTTGATTGCCGGTCAGCCAGCGGGCAAGCGACAGCGCATCGCTAAGATGCGGCAGCACCACTTCGGCAAAACGCGCTGCCAGCATCTTTTCGCTCAACACCGTTCCGCCGTCGGGCGCTCCCGCCATGGGTTTGCCGCCCTCAGCGGGAGGCGACGATCTGTCCCTGCTCGTGTGGGTGAAGATCGCGACCGCAGGCGATGGCGTCTGCTTCGAGGGAGGAGAAGGCATTGGTGTCACCGGAGTCAAGTGTCTCGGAAGCAAGGCGTGCCTCGGAAGAGGACGGCGCATCGCTGACTGCAACGGGGCGGTCGCCGTCATGGTCGTGGATCTCGATGGTTGCGATCGGCAGGGATCACGGCCGGCGTCGGGGCGGTATCGCCCGGACCGGATGCGCCCGGCTCATCCGCTCCAGGGGACGCCGGCGGCTGACGCCTTCGCCCTCTTCAGCCCGTGCGTATTGGTCTTCTCGCCGCTTCATGATGGTCTCCTGCTGTTGCGCACAAATGGCGCATGCTCTGGAGACCCGCAGACCGGGCGGTTTATTCCCGGCCGGTCGGCTTTTTCGTTAACGCCAACTTGATCGAACGGCGTGCGGGCCTACAGCGCCTGCAGCGCAAGCCCCGCCAGCGCCGATCCCGCCAGCGTCGGCAGCATGCCGAGTTTCAGCCTGAACATGGCGACCATCGCCGCCCCCGACAGCAGCGCGGCGCGCCAGTCGAGCGAGGACAGGACCGGCACCTCCACACCCCAGCCGACGCTTGCGACCTTGCCGAAGACGACATGCAGCGCGAACCACAATGCAAGGTTCATGATCACGCCGACGACTGCCGCTGTGATCGCGCCCAGCGCCGCTGCCAGCGCCTTGTTCTGCCTGAGCTGCTCGATGTAGGGCGCGCCCAAAAATATCCAGAAGAAGCACGGGACGAAAGTAGCCCAGAGCGTCAGCGCCGACCCGAGCGATCCGGCAAGCAAAGGATTGATTGCACCGGCATGGCGATAGGCGGCGGCGAAGCCGACGAATTGCAGCACCAGGATCAGCGGCCCGGGCGTCGTTTCGGCAAGCCCCAGCCCGTCGACCATCTGTCCAGGCGAAAGCCAGCCGAACGAGGTCACCGCCGCCTGTGCCACATAGGCGAGAACCGCATAGGCGCCGCCGAAGGTGACCACGGCCATCAGGCTGAAGAAGCCGCCGATCTGCGTCCACACGCTGCCCGGCCCCGCCAGCAAGGCGACCAGTGCTACAGGCCCCAGCCAGAGCGGCAGCCAGATGGCGATGGTGCGGGCCGCATGCCATCTGGTCGGCACGGTATGGCCGAGCTCACCGCGCTCGAACATCAGGTCGACCACGCCTTTGATGTCGGCGACGCTGCCCTTGCCATGTGCCGAGCCGGAAAACAGCCGTGGCGCAAACCGATTGCCGATCCAGCCGATGAGGCCTGCCGCGAGCACGATCAGCGGGAACGGCACTCTGGCGACATAGATGGCGAGGAAGGCCGTCACCGCGATCACGATCATGGCCCGGTTCTTCAGCGCCCGCTTGCCGATGCGGATCACGGCTTCGACGACGACGGCAAGCACCGCCGCCTTGACGCCGAAGAACAGCGCCTCGACGACCGGTGCATCGTTGTAGAGCATGTAGAAGCTGCTCAGGCCCAGCATGACCAGCGCGCCCGGCAGCACGAACAGGCTGCCGGCGACGAGACCGCCTGCCGTCCGATGCAGCAGCCAGCCGATATAGACGGCAAGCTGCTGCGCCTCGGGCCCGGGCAGGAGCATGCAGTAGTTGAGCGCGTGCAGGAACCGCTCCTCGCCGATCCAGCGGCGCTCCTCGACCAGTTCCTTGTGCATCAGCGCGATCTGCCCGGCCGGCCCGCCGAAGGACAGCAGGCCGATCTTGGCCCACAGCCGCGTCGCCTCGCGAAAACTCGGCACGGTCGGGACATCGACCAGCGGCGCGGTGTCGTTCTTGGCAAGCATGGTCATTGTGCCTTCCCTCCGACCGGCCAGTTATGCGTCTCGTCGGTGGCGTCGCGGCACCAGCGGAAGAAAGCGTCGTAGAAGAGCATGCCGGCCTCGAGCTGCTCGAGGTCGTCGCGGAACATGCGCGACAGGCCGAGCGAGGCGGCGAGGAACCCGGCCGCCTGCGGCACGAGGTCGAGGCGCGCCGTATCGGCGGCGCGCACGATCAGCGCCAGGCGATCGAGCGCTTCGACGCGCAGGCCGAACTCCTCGATCATCGTGTCGAAAGTGCAGCGATCCCCACGATGGCTCCAGAACACGCCCTCGATGTCGAAGGGAACCGCTGCGAAGCGGTCCGCCACAAGAGGCACTTCGGCTGGATCGACGAACAGGCAAACCGCCTGGGGATCGACGAAACGGCGGATCAGCCAGGGGCAGGCGATGCGGTCGACCTTCGGCCGCGAACGCGTGACCCACACGGTGCGGCCCTTCTCGTCGCGGGCCGGGATCGCGCCGGCGCTGACCAACGGCGCCCTGGCGGCGACCCAGGCCTCGAAGCCGCCTTCCAGCGATTCCGCCGGAATGCCTTCGTGGCGCAGCCACGCGGCAACGCCTTGCGAGAGTTTCTGCCCCCTCTGGCAGATCACGACGACTTTGCGCCCCGAAAATTCCGACGCCCAGCTTGAGACAGTCCTGAAATCGCGCCGGCATGACGCCGGCAACAGGCGCGGATCGGCTTCATAGTCCTCGTCGATGCGCACATCGACCAGGCAAGGCGCATCGGGCAAGCCGACGAGACGGGAAAGCTGCGGAACGGTGATTGCGGTTGTTGACGGCATAGCGTCCACCTCCTGAGCAAAGAGAGTTTGGACGCGATCGTTGGGCTGACGCCTCACGGGGTCGTCGCGGGGAACCCCTTGCCGGAATGCTGGAACGATCACCGCCGATTGTCAAGGAAGGCGTTGCCTCCGACCGCCTTCGTTTTGCGATCGCCGTTGCGCTTACTGCGCCGTCCAGCCGCCATCCATCGGCAGGGTCGTGCCGGTGATCTGCCTGGCGGCGTCCGAGCACAGGAACAAAGTCAGCGCCGCCAGTTCCTCGACGGTGACGAATTCCTTGGTCGGCTGCGCCGCAAGCAGCACGTCGTGCTTGACCTGTTCCTCGGTCATGCCGCGCGCCTTCATCGTGTCGGGAATCTGCTTCTCGACCAGCGGCGTCCAGACATAGCCGGGCGCGATCGCATTTACGGTGATGCCGTCCTGCGCCACTTCCAGCGCCACCGTCTTGGTCAGGCCGGCGATGCCGTGCTTGGCCGAGACATAGGCCGACTTGAACGGCGAGGCGACCAGCGCATGCGCCGAAGCCGTGTTGATGATGCGGCCCCATTTGCGGCTCTTCATGCCGGGCACCGCCGCCTTGATGGCGTAGAAGGCGGCCAGAAGGTTGATGCGGATGATGGCTTCCCACTTGTCGTCGGGAAATTCCTCGATCGGCGCGACATGCTGGATGCCGGCATTGTTGACCAGGATGTCGAGGCTGCCGAACGCCGCCTCGGCCTCGTGGATCATGGCGGTGACGGCGGCGCCGTCCATCATGTTGGCGCCCGAATAGCGGCACTTGACGCCGAAATCCTTTTCGATGCCGGCCCGCTCCTGCTCGATCGCCGCGGCGTCGCCCAGGCCGTTGATGGTGATGTTGGCGCCCTCTGCTGCGAAGGCACGGGCGATTGCAAGGCCGATGCCGCTGGTCGAGCCGGTGACGAGCGCATTCTTCGAAGACAGGGAACCCATGGGAGATCTCGCAAGAGGTGGGAGGGACTTATCAATGCACCGAGTCAGGAGAGCAGATAGTTGGTGCAGTGCAGCACGACAATGGCACGGCCATGTGTCGGCTCGATTACAGCGCGGCAGCGCCATCTTGCCGGCTCCGTGGCGGCGTGTCGCCGGGCTGACACGGCACTGTCATGCTGCCATGCAACATATTTGCCAGCGCATTCGCGCGGGTCATTTCAAACCTTACTGGGGCACCAGCCATGGAAATCGCCGATGTCGTGAAGCGAGCCTATGCCATGCCGCTCACCAACCCCTCCTTCCCGCCCGGCCCTTATCGTTTCTTCGACCGCGAATACATCATCATCACCTACCGCACGACGCGCGAAGCGCTGGAAGCCGTCGTGCCGGCGCCGCTCGAGATCGACGAGCCTCTGGTCAAATACGAGTTCATCCGCATGCCGGATTCGACGGGCTTCGGCGATTACACCGAGACCGGCCAGGTCATCCCGGTGCGCTACAAGGGCCAGCACGGCGGCTACGTGCATTCCATGTATCTCGACGACGACGCGCCGATCGCCGGCGGCCGCGAGCTCTGGGGTTTCCCGAAAAAGCTCGCCAACCCCAAGATCGTGCATGAGGGCGAGGTGGTGGTAGGCACGCTGCACTATGGAAGCGTTCTGTGCGCCACCGGAACCATGGGATACAAGCACCGCGAAGCCGACCACGACCAGGTGCTCGCCTCGCTCGCCGCGCCCAATTTCCTCATCAAGATCATCCCGCATGTCGACGGCAGCCCACGCATCTGCGAGCTGGTCCGCTACTACCTCACCGACATCACGCTGAAGGAAGCCTGGACGGCGCCCGCCGCGCTCGACCTTCGGCCACATGTCATGGCCGATGTCGCCAAGCTGCCGGTGCTCGACATCGTCTCGGCCGTTCACTTCACCGCCGATCTGACGCTGGGTCTCGGCGAAGTCGTGCATGACTATCTCGCGGACCGCGGCCGATCGGCTGCCGGCGCGAAGGAACTGGAGAAAGCCGGTGCTTGAGCGTACCCGCAACAAGGCGGTCGCCGCCACCATCCAGGAAATCACTGCGCAATATGACCGCATCGCCCTGGTCTTCCAGGGCGGCGGTGCGCTCGGCGCCTATCAGGCAGGGGTCTATCAGGCGCTTGCCGATGCCGGCTGCGAGCCGACCTGGCTTTCCGGCGTCTCGATCGGCGCCATCAACGCCTCGATCATCGCCGGCAACGAGCCGAGCCGCCGCCTGCAGCGGCTGGAGCAGTTCTGGCAGACGATCTCGGGCCGCAAGATCTGGGCCTATACGCCCGAAGGCGACATCTATCGCGATATCCGCAACCAGACCTCGTCATTGATGACCATGACGATGGGCCAGCCGGGCTTCTTCAAGCCGCGCAGCCCGAACCCCTGGTTCCAGCTGGCGGGAGCCGAAGGCGCCACCAGCTTCTACGACACCGCCGAGCTCAAGGACACGCTGGAGAGCCTGATCGACTTCGACGTGCTGAACGACGGCAAGAAGCGCTTGAGCGTCGGCGCGGTCAATGTCAGGACCGGCAACTTCGTCTATTTCGACACCGACAAGGTGCGCATCGGGCCGGAGCACATCATGGCGAGCGGCGCGCTGCCGCCGGCCTTCCCCTCGATCCGCATCGAGGGCGAGTATTACTGGGACGGCGGCATCGTGTCCAACACGCCGCTGCAATATCTGCTCGACCAGGAGGAGGACCGCTCCTCGCTGGTGTTCCAGGTCGATCTGTTCAGTGCCCGCGGCGTGCTGCCGCGCGGCTTGGCCGACGTCCTGTCGCGCCACAAGGACATCATGTATTCCAGCCGCACGCGCCAGAACACCGACAACTTCCAGCGCATCCATGCGCTCAAGATGAAGCTGCTCGACGCGCTGAAGCGCGTGCCGCCGGACCAGCTCAAGGACGGCGAGAAGGAACTGATGGCCGACTATTCCGACGCCGGCGTGGTCAACATCGTCCACCTGATCTATCAGCACAAAGGCTATGAAGGCCACGCCAAGGACTACGAGTTTTCCGGCACCTCGATGCGCGAGCATTGGGAGATGGGCCTGGAAGACACCGAGCGCACGCTGCGGCACAAGAAGTGGCTGATGCTGCCCGACAATGCCGACGGCGTCACCATCCACGACCTGCATCGCGAAGACCCGACCTGATATTTGCATCCGCCACAAGCGGAGCAATCTCGGGAAAAAGTCACGACGGTCGCTCGCCTGGGAGCCCGTAAAACTGTGAAGCTTTGCTTCATAGCCCATCAACATTGTCGCGGATAGCCGCTTGCGGAGAGCGGGCTTACATCTGGGCGTCAGCAAAATGCGCTGGGCTCAATGGAGTACCGCCGATGACCGCAGAAGCTGTTCCCCCTGCCGTCGTTCCATTGCGTGACGCTTGGCGAGGCCTGCTGTGGTTTGTGCCGCTCACAATGCTCTGGCTACTCTTGATCTATCGTTGGTCGGCGATCCCGGAGAGCGGCGTTCCGACCACGTTCCACCAGCTCGCGACCCATGGGCTCATCGCCCTGGGATTGTGGCTCGGCCTCGAACATACGAGCCTGACACCGGGTCAACGTCGCGCGACTTGGTTGACGATCATGATCCCGGATACGCTGTGGTTCGCCGTCGCTTGGAGCGCCGCGATCAATGGCATCTTCCATCTGGACGCCACGGCTTTACCGGCGTTGCCATCGGCTATCTTCCTGCCGGTGATCTTCGGTGCGCCGCTGTTGCTGTTCTCCAGGCGGGTCGGGCAGGTGCTCGATGCAATGCCGGCGAGCTGGCTCGTCGCGGTTCAGCTCTACCGCGTATTCGGCAGTTGGGCGCTCGCGGCGTGGCTGCATGGTGCGCTGCCCGGCGTATTCGCGGTGCCGGCAGGCGTCGGCGACGTGCTGACAGGGCTGTTCGCATTGCCTGCGGCGATCGCGGTGGCGACCGGCACAGCCGGGGGCCGGAGGGCAGCAATTCTCTGGAATATCCTCGGCCTTGCCGATTTCGCTGTCGCGATCACCATGGGCATAATCACCTCGCCCGGCCCGTGGCAGTTGATCGTTCCGGATGTGCTGAGCATCGGCGCTGGCGATTATCCGGATGTGCTGACCCCTGCTTTCGTGGTGCCAAGCTCAATCCTGCTGCATGTTTTGTCGCTGCGCCAGCTGCGCCGCCGCAGCAGGGAAATTGCGCGACGATAGAAAGAAACGGCGCCGCCAGCCGCGCCGTTCCTTTGAGGGCCTTCCTGCTCAGAAAACGTGGCGGAGGATCACGAACAGCACGAAGGCCAGCGCGATCGAGCAGGGCAGCGTGAGCACCCAGGCCAGCAGCAGGTTGCGCACGGTCGACCACTGCAGGCCGGAGCCGTTGGCTGCCATGGTGCCGGCGACGCCGGACGACAGTACGTGCGTCGTCGACACCGGCAGGCCGAAACGGTCGGCCATACCGATGGTGATCATCGCGACCAGCTCGGCGGCGGCGCCCTGACCATAAGTCAGGTGGCTCTTGCCGATCTTCTCGCCGACGGTCACGACGATGCGCTTCCAGCCGACCATGGTGCCGAGGCCGAGCGCCAGCGCCACGGCGATCTTCACCCACAGCGGAATGAACTTCGTCGCGTTGTCGACCGCCTTGTGATAATCGGTGACCGCCTTGAGATCGGCGTCCTGCATCGGCAGCAGCTTCTTCTTGTCGATCAGCTTCAGCGCTTCGCCGATCAGGTAGATGTCGTTGCGCGCGTTGCTGACAAGGTCGGTCGGCACGTTGTCGACCGAGGCGTAAGGCTGCAGCCCGGCGGTGGTGTTGTGGATATAGGTCTGCAGCGCGATCGTGGTCTGATCGTTCCAGCTCTTGCTGCGCACGGCCTCCTGCACGGCAGCCTTTGCAGCATTGGCATCGGCGACAGCAACGCCAGGCTTGACGTACTTGCCCAGAGCCTGCTCGACAGACACCGAGGCCGCCTTGTAGGCGTCAAGATAGTTGATGTCGGGCGTGCGGTTGAGCGCGTAAGCCGTCGGCACCACGCCGATCAGGATCAGCATGATCAGTCCCATGCCCTTCTGGCCGTCATTGGAGCCATGCGCGAAGCTGACGCCGGTGCAGGTGAAGATCAGCAGCGCGCGGATCCACCATGGCGGCGGCGCATTGCCCTTCGGCGCTTCATAGAGCGCCGGATTGCGCACCAGGAGCTTCATCGCATAGAGCAGGATGGCGGCGGCGAAGAAGCCGACGATCGGCGAGACCAGCAAGGTGATGCCGACATTGGTCGCCTGCCCCCAGTCGACGCCGCTGGTGGCGCTTCCGGCCGGGGCCATGAACTGGTTGGCGAGGCCGACGCCGATGATCGAGCCGACCATCGTGTGCGAGCTCGAAGCCGGCAGGCCGAGAAACCAGGTGCCGAGGTTCCACAGGATGGCGGCGACCAGAAGGGCGAACACCATGGCGAAGCCGGATGACGAGCCGACCTGCAGGATGAGCTCGACCGGCAGCAGCGACAGGATGCCGAAGGCCACCGCGCCGCTCGAGGTCAGCACCCCGAGGAAATTGAAGACGCCCGACCACATGACGGCGAATTCGGCCGGCAGCGAGCGCGTGTAGATGACGGTGGCGACCGCGTTGGCGGTATCGTGGAAGCCGTTGACGAATTCGAAGCCCAGCGCGATCAGAAGCGCGATGCCAAGCAGGATCCAGGGCACCGTCTTGGCGATGGCCAGATCCTGGCTGAGCGCATAGCCGACATAGACGATGCCGACGAGCACCAGCACGCCGAAGGTCGGCAGGAACCATTTGGCACCGCCCGATTGTTCCAGGGGATGATCCGGTCTCGGGATCCCCGCCTCACTCGAAACTACGTCCACCATTGTCCCACTCCTTTTGCATTGCAGCAAAGAACCGGGAAGGACGCTATGTCCCTAGAATGAAGCTGGTGTGACGCTCTTAACCGTTTGGTCACCACCACTACCAAGCCGTTTGGTCACCACCAAACCGTTGGTGACCTATCCGGCTATCTTCAGGAGCGAGGACACCAGGAGCTTGCGCTCGTCTTCTGAGAGCACGTCTGAATCAAACAGATTCATGCTGCGCATCCCCTCAATGGCGAGATAGCAGACCAGCAACGAGCCGAGGTCATCCGTCTCTCCCTTCAGCCGTTCGAACAGCTGGCGCTTGAAGGCCTTGATCGGCGTCAGAAAATCGGGATCTTCGGCGATCGCCGAGAACATCCACGACGCCGAGGGTTTTGGCCGCTCGCAGTCGTCGGCCGACAGCTTGATATAGGCTGAGAGGACGCTCTCGTGGCTGGCCTCGGCGGCGCGTGTTTCCAGCGCCTTCTGGAAGTCGCTGAGATAGCTTTCGACCAGGCCCTGCATCAGCTTGGCCTTGGTCGGAAAATTGTAGAGCAGGCCGCCTTTCGACACTCCGGCGCGGCTGGCGACCGCCTCGAGCGACAGGCTTCCCGGGCCTGCCTCGCGCGCTACGTCGGCGGCGGCGGCAAGTATCTTTTCGCGTGAGTTCGCCCTAGGTACTCTCATCGCGCTCCCCGTACATTAGCTTAGGCGGAATTGACAAGACCGTCCAGCCGGTACAGTAAAGCGCGCCGATTTGAAATCGGGACTTATCGTCGATATGTGTCCCGGCATCGATTGTTTTGCCGGTTGCCGGCTCGAGGGGACTGTCCGTGAAGCGCTTTTTCATCATCGCCGGATTCTTGCTGCTGCTTGCCCTGGTATGCGTCGGCATTGTTGGCTTCAACTTCATGCGCGATGCCGGCATCAAGCAGTATTTCGCCACCATGAAGCCGCCGGCCGCGACCGTCTCGACAGTGATGGTCAAGCCTTCGGTATGGACCCCCGGCATCGAGGCCATCGGCACCGTCAACGCCGTGCGCGGCGTCGATCTCACCCTCGAGACGAGCGGCATCGTCAGGGACATCCTTTTCCACGCAAACCAGAAGGTTGCCGCCGACGCGGTGCTGGTGCAGCTCGACGATGCCGTCGAGAAAGCCGATCTGGTGGCGCAGAAGGCGCAGGCCGCCTCGGACCAGGCGGCGCTGACCCGCGCGATCGAATTGCAGCGGCGCGGCGTCGGCACCGACGCGACGCTTGACGCCGCGCGTGCCGCGGCGGACGCCTCGGCCGCGCAGGTCAACAAGCTGCAGGCGGTGCTCGACCAGAAGCAATTATCCGCGCCCTTCGGCGGCACGGTCGGTATCCCGAAGATCGACATCGGCCAGTATCTGGCGCCAGGCAACGCGGTGGTGACGATCCAGGACCTGGACACGATGCGGGTCGACTTCACGGTACCCGAACAGCAGCTGCCGCTGCTCAAGATCGGCCAGACCATCAAGCTCGGCACCAATCTCGCCGATATGTCCTTTGCCGGCTCCATTCGCGGCATCGACCCCAAAATCGACCCGGCAAGCCGGCTGGTCTCTATCCGCGGCGAGGTCGCCAATCCGGAAGGCAAGCTGACGCCTGGCCAGTTCGTCCAGATCCGTGTCGAGCTGCCGCAGGAAAACAATGTCATTTCCGTGCCGCAGACGGCGGTGACGACCAGCCTCTATGGCGATTATGTCTTCGTGGTCGAGCCGGCGAAGCCCGCAGCCGCTGCCGCGCCGGCGAAGCCGGATGAGCAGAAGGTTAGCGCCGATAAGGCGGCCGGCGATGCCGCCAAGCCGCAGGCGGACGCCACCAAGCCAGCCGACAACGCCGCAAAGCCGGCGGACGCGAAGCCGGCCGACAAAGCGGCCGGCGACGCCGCCAAGCCGGCCGAGGCCGCGCAGCAGCCTGCGCTCACCATCTCGCAGGTCTTCGTCAAGCTCGGCCGCCGCAACAACGGCATGGTTGAGATCGTCGAGGGCCTCAAGGACGGCGACCAGGTCGTCACGGCCGGCCAGAACCGGCTCTTCAACGGCATGTCGGTTGCCGTCGACAACACCATCGATCCCAGCAAATCGGCGAACAAACAGGTTCAGCAATGAGCTTTTCCGACCTTTTCATCCGCCGGCCCGTGCTGTCGACGGTGCTGGCCTGCCTGATCCTGCTGCTCGGTTTCCAGGGCATCTTCGGCCTGTCGATCCGTCAATATCCTAAGGTTGACGAGACGGCGATCACCATCACCACGGCCTATCCCGGCGCCAGTGCCGACCTGATCCAGGGCTTCATATCGGCCCCGATCGCGCGCGCCGTCGCCTCGACCGAAAACATCGATTACGTCACCTCGTCCAGCCGTCCGTCCTCGAGCACGGTCACGGTGCAGATGAAGCTCGGCTCCAATCCGGACGTCGCGCTGGCAGAGGTGCTGTCCAAGGTCCAGGGCGTGCGCGGCACCTTGCCGGACGCCTCCAAGGATCCGGTCATCGTCAAGGGCACCGGCCAGCAGTTCGCGATGATGTACATCTCGATGCAGAACCCGAACATGACGAAGGAGCAGCTCACCGAATATATCGAGCGCGTCATCCGGCCTCGCATCTCGACCGTGGAAGGTGTCGCCGACGTCCAGATCTTCGGCGCCCAGGAATATTCCATGCGCGTCTGGATCGACCCGATCAGGCTTGCCGCCCGCGGCGCCACCGCCGTGGACGTGCTGACCGCGATCAACAACTCGAACTTCCTGTCGGCGCCCGGCAACACCGAGAACGAATATGTGGTCTCCTCGATCACCGTGCATTCGACCCTGCAGACGCCTGAGGCCTTCGCCCAGCTCCCGATACGCTCGACGGATGGCCAGGTGGTGCGCCTGCGCGACGTCGCGCATGTCGAGCTCGGCGCGAAAAACACCGACACCAGGGTGAGCTTCAACGGCAAGCCGGGAACCTTCCTGGCCATATTCCCGACGCCTGCGGCCAACCCGCTGACGACCGCCGCCGCGGTCACCCGGCTCGTGCCGCAGATCCAGGAGACGCTGCCGAAAGGCATGACGATCGAGGTCGTCTACGACGCCACTGGCCAGATCAGCGCCTCGATCGAGGAAGTGTTCAAGACCATCGGCGAAGCCGTCGCCATCGTCATCGTGGTCATCCTCCTGTTCCTGGGCTCGTTCCGCTCGGTGATGATGCCGATCGTGACGATCCCGCTATCGCTGATCGGCGTCTGCTTCATCCTGTTTGCGGTCGGCTATTCGATCAACCTTCTGTCGCTGCTGGCCATGGTGCTGGCGATCGGCCTTGTCGTCGACGACGCCATCGTGGTGGTGGAGAACATCCACCGCCACATGGAGGAAGACGGCATGTCGCCGATGCAGGCGGCCTTCAACGGCATGCGCGAGATCGCGACGGCCATCGTGGCGATGACCATCACGCTGGCCGCCGTGTTCGCCCCGCTTGCCTTCACCGGCGGCCTGACCGGCGCGCTGTTCCGCGAATTCGCGGTGACACTGGCCGGCTCGGTGGTGTTGTCGGGCGTGATCGCCATGACCATCACGCCGATGATGTCCGCTCGCCTGCTGAAGCCGGGCCAGCACGGCCGCTTCCAGCGGATCGTCGACGGAACCTTCAGCCGCGTCGAGCGTGTCTACGAACGGGCGGTCACCGCTTCGCTCAGGAACCGCCCGGTGACGCTGATCATTGTCGTCGCTCTAGTGGCGCTGACCGGCTTCATGTTCACCAAGACCTCGACGGAGCTGGCGCCGGAAGAAGATCAGGGCTTCCTGCTCTCGATCGTCACCGCGCCGCGCTATGCGACATCGGATTACACCGAGGCCTACGTCAACCAGATGCTTGGCCTGGTGAAGGACATTCCCGAGACCAGGGCGCAATTCTCCGCCGTCGCCTTCGGCGGCGCGACCAACGGCGCCTTCGTCGGCTTCGCCTTCAAGGACTGGGCAGAGCGCAAGCGCAGTTCGAAGGAGCTCCAGGCCGACATTCAGGGCCGCCTCGCCAAGGTCGCCGGCGTCGAAGCCTTCGTCTTCGCGCCGCCGACGCTGCCCGGCTCCGGCGGCGGCCTGCCGATTTCCATGGTGGTGCGCTCCACCGGAGCTCCCTCGGAGGTCTTCGAGCAGGCGGAGAAGATCAAGAGCAAGGCGCAGGGTTCCGGCCGCTTCATCGTCGTGCAGAACTCGATGTCTTACGACGCGCCGCAGGTGACCGTGACCATCGACCGCGAGCGCGCAGCAGCATTGAACCTGCCGATCGCCGATATCGGCAATACGCTGACGCTGCTTGTGGGCGGCTCCGAAGTGGCGCAGTTCGACCGCGACTCCAACAGCTACGACATCATCCCGCAGGTGCCGCAGGAATTCCGCGACAATCCCGACAAGCTCGGCGAGTATTTCGTGCGCAGTGTCGACGGCAAGATGGTGCCGCTGTCGGCGGTCGTGAAGATCTCGACCAATGCCTCGCCGGCGGCCATCGAGCAGTTCAACCAGCTGAACTCCTCGACGATCTCGGCCTTGCCTCTGCCTGGCGTGACCACCGGCGACGGACTGAAGGTGCTGGAGGATCTCGCTAAGGAGACCCTGCCCGACACCTTCTTCGTCGACTATTCCGGCCAGTCGCGGCAGGAGAAGGAGCAGGGCAACACCATCCTGATCGCCTTCGCGGCGGCGGTGATCGTCATCTACCTGGTGCTGGCGGCCCAGTTCGAGAGCTTCCGCGATCCGCTTATCATCATGATGGCGGTGCCGCTGTCGATCTTCGGCGCGATCGTGCCGCTCAACATCGGCCTGGGGACGCTGAACATCTACACCCAGGTCGGCCTGATCACGCTCATCGGCCTGATTACCAAGCACGGCATTCTGCTGGTGGAATTCGCCAACCAGCAGCGTGAAATACATGGCATGCGGCGCCGCGACGCCATCATCGCTTCGGCCAAGGTGCGCCTGCGGCCGATCCTGATGACCACGGCGGCCATGGCGCTCGGCGTCGTGCCGCTGATCGTCTCCAGCGGCGCCGGTGCAGCCGCGCGCTATTCAATGGGCCTGGTCATCTTCACCGGCATCCTGGTCGGCACCATGTTCACGCTCTTCGTCGTGCCGATGTTCTACACCTTCATCGCCAGCAAGGACCTGCCGCATCTCGCCGAGAAGCCCGATCCGAATCTGATGCCGGCGCTGCCGAGCTGAGACGACAACCGAAGCGAAAAACAAAAGAGGCCGGAATTTTCCGGCCTCTTTTTTTGGCGGCTGCCTCACAGCTTCGCGATCGGTGGAAGGCGGCAACCTGCCTGCTACTCTTACCCAGCCGGTTACTTGGCCAAGCCTTATTTGACAATGACGATGCTGGTGTTGCCGGGGCCGAAGGCCTCGACCAACTGATAGAAATCGGCCGCAGCATCGGGATGCAGCCGCACGCAGCCATGCGAAGCGGGGCGGCCGAGACGGCTGACGGCATAGGTGGCGTGGACCGCGTAGCCGCCGCTGAAAAACACCGAATGCGGCATCGGCGCGTTGTCGTATTTTTTCGAATACCACATCTCATGCAGGCGGGTCGGCTTGAACGAGCCGGTCGGCGTGATGTGCCTTTTGTCGCCGGTCGACACCTTCCAGATATAGGTCGGGCGGCCATCGACCGTGACTTCCATGATCTGCTGCGACAGCGAAACCTTGGCGACGATCTGGTTGGCATGGGCGGCGTTGCCGGCGCCGAAGAGCAGCGCCGCGCCGGTGAGCGCGGCGGCGGTGATGTTGATGAGCTTGGCGGAATTGGCGGAGTGCATGACGATCCCTCTGTTTTTTGCCGTTGTGTCCGGCTTCAATTTCGATGGGGCCTTATCGTGCTCGTCCGTTTCAGACCTATTTCGCTTGATGCTCGTTTCTGTTTCGAAATCGTTTCTGCAAATTAACAACCAGGCCAGTAGAGCAATACTGCGGACTTATTCGAGAGGTGGCGGTCCGGCGTCGCACAATCAGCTTATGCCAGAAACGAAAGTTCATTTTATCCGTATATGAAAGACCAGGGCCCATTTTCGAAACCGATTTGCAACAAAGTGCGTCTCCGGCGGCATGATCTGGATACAGGCCGGCATCAAATTTGACGCAACGGGAACAGACATCCACAAACGAAATGGGCAGGAAATCGAAACTCCGCTCCTGGCTTCCCAGGATCAGCGTCGCGGCGATCGTGCTCGGCGGCGCCGGCTCGGTAGCCGGCAAGCCGGCGACGACGCTGGCGGCGATGACTTCCGGCGAGGTTTCGACGCTGCACATGGCTCTGTTCATCGCCACGGTCTGGATTTTGTCCAGCCTGCGCGTCCACCGGCTGAAGGCCTTCTGGCGGGTCGGCCTCCGGTTGATGAGGACGCGCGGCCCCTCCGGCTACTTGCTGCCGAGAGGACCGAAGGCCCGCGCCGCAGCGGGGGGCTCCGTCAGCGGCGCGGGCGCTTCGGGAGTTTCCTGAGCCCGATTTCGAGATCGAGGATTTGAAGAGATGAAGACGAAACTTGCCGCCTCGGTGCTTTCAGCGCTGCTTTACGCGCAGGGTTTGCTGGGCTTTGCCGCTCTTGCGACGGTGTTGCTAAAGGAGCGCGCCCAGGCCGGGATAACCGTCAGCGCGAACGTTCCAACTGGACCCTCTGTCATCGTCGTGCGCTGAACGCCAGGCGTTGTCGGACCCAAAATGACCACCGCTTTGGGAAATCCGATGCTCAAAAGCCTCGCTGATCAAAGCTTACTCGTTGCGTGGAACCGGCGGATCGAAACGATAGCCGGCACCCCTGATGGTGGTGATGGTCTCGGTGTCGAGCTTGCGGCGCAGCCGCACGATGCGCGAATCGATCGAACGGTCGAAAGCATCTGCATTCTCCGCCGGCGCCGCGGCAATGATATCGTCGCGCGTCAGCACCTTGCGCGGGCTGGCCAGGAACAGCTTGAGCAGCGCCACCTGGCCCGGGGAGAGCTGCTCCTCCGCGCCCGAGCGATGCATCACCATGGCCGACCGCAGGTCGACGGTGGCGTTTTCCAGTACGACCAGCTCGCCGCCGGCCCTGCCGCGTCTCATCAGCAGGCCGCCGATGCGCGCGGCAAGCTCGCGCACGTTGAGCGGGCTTTCGATGACGTCGGCGGCACCCAGCTCGAGCGCCAGCACCTTGTCGACGAGGTCGCGCGGCCGGCAGATCAGGATGAAGTCGGGACCGCCCTTGCCACCCCCGCCCTGACTGCTGTAACGCCTGAGCAGTTCGCGGCCTTCGGCCTGGGTGACGTCGTCGCCGACGACCACGACATCGATGCCGCCGGCCGAAAGCAGCGTCTCCGCCTCCCAGGGCTGGCGCGCCTGACGCACATCGTGCCCGCGCCGTTCGAGATGATCGGCGAGATTTTTGGCGACCACCTCGGCGACGGACACAAGCGCAATGACGGATCGTGCGGCCATTTTCTTCACCCCGCCACAGACAACTCGAGATGAGTGCTGGACATCATGTTTATACCCAATCTACTTTCCGCTGAAAGCGGGAGCGAGCTCGTCGTGAAGGCACGCATCATCGTCGTCGAGGACGAACCGGATCTGAGGGAGGCTGTGGCCGAATATCTCGGCGCCAGCGGCTATGACGTCGTGACGGCCGAGAATGCGGCCGCCGCGCGCGCGCTGTTCGAGGCGCAGTCCTTCCACCTCGCCATCCTCGACATCGCCATGCCCGGCGAGGACGGGCTGTCGCTCGGCCGCTGGCTGCGCTCGAAAACACAGATCGGCGTCATCTACGCCACGGCCGCCGGCACCGCGCTCGACCGCATCGTCGGGCTGGAGCTCGGCGCCGACGATTATATCGTCAAGCCGTACGAATTGCGCGAGGTGCTGGCGCGGGTGCGCAGCGTGCTGCGCCGCGTGCCGCAGCCGGCCGAGCCGCAGCCGGCGAAGGCCGAAACCGCAAATCGCCGTTTCGTGAATTTCGGCGGCTTCCAGGCCGATTTCGACGGCCGTCTGGTCATCGGCGCCAATGGCGCGGTGATCGAGATGGCCAAAAGCGAGTTCGACGTGC
Source organism: Mesorhizobium sp. CA16 (assembly GCF_020165175.1). Taxonomy (NCBI): domain Bacteria; kingdom Pseudomonadati; phylum Pseudomonadota; class Alphaproteobacteria; order Hyphomicrobiales; family Phyllobacteriaceae; genus Mesorhizobium; species Mesorhizobium sp. CA16. Next base: position 153,907 of record NZ_JAIUHP010000012.1, on the reverse strand, counting down.
TCGAGGTTTTTCTCACCCGCGCCAACCGGCTTCTGACGCGAGCGGCGATTTCGGAGGCGATCGGCTTCGTCGAGGATCCGGAATCCTCGCGCGCGGTCGACATCCGCATCATGCGGTTGCGAAAGAAGATCGAGGCCGACCCCGCCAATCCGAAATTCCTGCGCACGGTGCGCGGCGAAGGCTATATCTTCTCGCTGCCGAGCGGCGACGCCAACTAGAGCATTCCGGGAATGGCATGAAACGGCTAGGCTCAGCGCCTTGGCCGTAGCCTTCCGTCCGGAATTGCGCCAAAACAAAGCGGTAGAGCGGTTCGCCGTTTCCGTGGAACGGAGGGGCGCTCTGAACGACCGACGTCCGGGCCTGGATGACCATGACTGCTGATGCAGCACGCACCGATACGAATGGCTCGCGTCCCGGCGGCGCCGCGATGGCGGCTGTCCATGTCGTGCGCCGCCTGCGCGAGGCAGGCGACTGGCAGCGCGAGATGGACGACATACTAGGGACGATGTGCCGCAAGATGGATTGCCAGCGCGGCATTCTCTTCCGCCTGCGTGAATTGCCGGGCGAAGGCTTCGCCCAGTCCGTCGCCGCTTATTGGATCGACCCTGACTTCGGCGGCGAGCTGGCCTCGCCTACGGTGATCATGCAGTCGATCATCAACTCGGACTCGCTGCTGGAGCAGTTGCAGGAGGACGAGCGGCAAGGCAAGATTTTCTCCGGCCACACGCGCGACCTCGAGGGTTTCCTGCGGGCCGATTTCGAGAAGCAGAACATCAAGTCGTTCCTGTCCGTCTCAGTGTTCGCGCATGGCCACCTTTGGGGCACGCTGGCCATCAATGACTGCATCGCTGAGCGCGAATGGACGGATGAGGAAGAAGCGACGCTGCACATCATCGCTTTGGCGATCGGCGACGCCATCGAGCGCTCGCCATCGGAAGCGCATGCCAGTGAAGTGATCCGCCGCACCATGCTGCAGGCTTCACTGGACGCCATCATCGTCATCGACGAGACGGGTTCGATCATCGAATTCAATCCGGCCGCCGAGAAGATGTTCGGCTTCCAGCGCAGCGCAATTCTCGGCAAGGACCTGCTCGATACCATCGTTCCGGTATACTACCGCAAAGGCTATGCCTCTGGCGCCGAATACATGGCCGGCCGCGGCGCGCCGATGGTCGGCCAGCGGCTGGAGACCGTCACGCAGAACGCCGCGGGCGAGATTTTCCCGATCGAGCTGACCGCAACCGAGATGCGTGTTGCCGACCGCCGCCTGATCTTCGGCTCGATCCGCGACCTGCGCGAAAAGCTGCAGGCCGAGGAGGAGATCAACCGCCAACGCGAGAAGCTGCACCAGAACGAGAAGATGGCGGCGATGGGCTCGCTGCTCGCCGGCGTCTCGCACGAGCTCAACAATCCGCTGGCGGTGGTGGTGGCGCAGTCGACGCTGCTGCATGAATTCGCCGGCGACCCGCAAACCAAGGTGCGGGCCGAGAAGGTGCGCGCCGCCGCCGAGCGATGCGGCCGCATCGTCAAGAGCTTCCTGTCGATGGTGCGGCTGCATCCGACCGAGCAGGCCGAGACGGATCTCAACCAGGTGATGCGCTCGGCGCTCGAAGTCACCGCCTATGGGGCGCGCTCCAGCGGCATCATCATCGACACCGACTTTGCCAACGGGCCGCTGCTTGCCATGGCCGATGCCGACCATATCACCCAAGTGGCGGCCAACTTCCTCATCAACAGCCAGCATGCGCTGGCCGGCGTCACCGGCGAGCGGCGCATCAAGGTGCGGACGTTCCGCAACGAGCACGGCAATCCGGGCTTCTCCGTCGAGGACAACGGCCCGGGCATCCCCGCGGCGATCCGCTCGCGCATCTTCGAATCCTATTTCACCACCAAGCCGGTCGGCGTCGGCACCGGCATCGGCCTGTCGATCTCGAAATCGATCGTCGAGCGCCACAAAGGCAACATCTGGTTCGAGGAGGTCGAGCCGCAAGGTGCGCGCTTCGTCGTGCAGTTGCCGGCGATCGCGGGCGGCAACGCCGCGCCCGGCGAAGGTCCGGCGCGTTCGAGCGGCCTGCGCCACGCGCTGGTGATCGACGACGAGCCGGACGTCGCCGGCTCGTTGTCCGACATACTCGAACTGATGGGCGTGAAGTCGCGCGTCGTGGCAAGCTGGACATCGGCGGCGGACGTGTTGAACGGCTACATGCCGCCGGACATCGTTTTTTCCGATCTGCGCATGCCGGGCATCAGCGGCATTGCGATCTACCGCGAACTGCTTGCTCAGCGGCCCGCGCTGGCGCAGCGCTTCGTGCTGGTCACCGGCGATCTGATCGGCGCCAAGGCGGAAATCGAAGCGCTGCCGCCGCAGCAGCGCCCGCACATCCTGGAAAAGCCATTCTCGACGCTCGACGTCCGCGGCATCCTCTCGGCCATTGCCGACGAAGCCGCCGCCGACAACGGCGCCCATATCTGAGCAGGTTAGCCTGGGACCACCAGGTAGGCGGAATCTGAACCTAAACTCGCCGTCGCCGGCTTCGTCGAGATTCAGGTCAGGCTGAGTCGAAAATGGTGACTTCCGAGAACCGGAACGGAACGTACTTTAAGTACGTGAGCACCGGAAGCGCAGCAAGCTGTCCTTCGCAGGTCGGCCTCACCTGAATATCGACAGGCCCCAAAAAAGAGGCTCCCGACCGATTTCCACGGCGGGAGCCTGACTGGAGCGCAGGAGGGCGCGCTCAGGGGAGGTCTTAAAAAACGTTCGGCGTGTTGGTGAGCGGCGCGGCGTTGGCGATCATGCGCACCGCGCGCTCCCTGTGCTTGCCGGATTGCTCGGCGATGGCGCGCAGGCACTCAAGGCTCTCGGCGCCCCAGTTCTGACCCTTGCAGGCAAAGTCGATCGTGGATTCCGGCAGGCGAGCGGTCTTGAGCGTGGTCTGCGCGCCCTCGACGACATTGGCCGGCGGATTGATCGAGGCGAAAGCCGGCCCTGAGGCAGGCGCGGCCAGCATGGCGACAAAGGCGCAGGCGCCGATCAGCATGAACATCGCCATCGGATGGTCGCTGGCGCGCTGCCGCAGCGCAAGCTTCGGCCGGCGGTCATTGCGTTGCGGTCCATGCAGGCGGCGATTGGCATCGGTGGTGCGAACTTTCGCAAACATCGGTTGTTCCCTTCGTTCTCTTTCTTTTTGGTTATGAAACGAACATAACCGCACCAGGTAACTGCCGGATGGTCGGCGATGATTGCCTGTGTAACAGGATTGAAACAGATGCCGGACGCGCCAGCCTTCCCAATCCGAGGCAACCATTCGAGCGGCCATCGAAATGGTCAGCTCAGATATGCGCCTGCCGCGCCTGGCCGACTGTAAACGGCATCACATAGCAACGCCTGAATCGAGCGCGCCGCCGCTGTCTGCCGCACGCCCGTTAACTCATCGAAACAGGCCTTCTCCGAGGGCGGCATCCGCCCGCTGAATTGCCGCTCCGCTTCCTCGATTAACACGAGGATTTTCCGGGATTTTTTCGGCTCGGGCGAGGTCAAACTCACCGCCACGGAATTTCCATACTCCTACAAGTAATTGCATTTCAATGAAAAATATGCTTTTATTGAATGAGTATTCAACAAAAAGAAGACATGCAGATGAACCCGCACCTCCGTGACGTGGCGATCCCCAACGATTGGGACCGGCGGGGTTTGCCGGGGTGGAGTTACCATTCCAACGCCCTTCTCGAGCTTGAGAAGGAGTACGTCTTCCGCAACCACTGGCAGATTGCCGGCCATGTCTCCGACGTGCCGAATCCGGGCGACTATCTGACCATGGATGTCGTCGGCGAGCGCGCACTGATCGTGCGCGGCAAGGACGGCGTCGTGCGCGCCTTCAACAACATGTGCCGCCACCGCGGCAGCCGCGTCGTCGCCGACAGCCAGGGCACCTGCAAGAACGCGCTGGTGTGCCCGTTCCATGGCTGGGTCTACAATCTCGATGGCACGCTGCGCGGTGCTGCCCGTCCGGGCTCGTTCCCCGAGCTGGACAAGGCCGAGTTCGGCCTGATGCCGCTCGACCTCGAAATCTGGATGGGCTTCATTTTCATCCGCTTCCGCAAGGGCGGCCCGCAGCCTTCGGTGGCCGAGCTGCTGAAGCCGATCGAGGCCGAGATGGCGCATTACAATGTCGCCGACATGGTCCCGTCCTGGGGCATCTGGACCCAGAAATCGCCGGTCAACTGGAAGTCGGTGCGCGACGTCGACAATGAAGGCTACCACGTCGCCATGGCCCATCCGGCGCTGCAGGACCTCTATGGCGCGACCTATTTTGACGAGCCCTTCATCAACGGCGTGTCGCGGTCCTTCGCCACCTACAATCCGCATGCCGGGCGGCGCTGGAGCGTTCGCGAGTACATCAAGCTCGCGCCCGAGGCCACGCATCTGCCGGAACATCTGCGCAAGGCCTGGATCTATTACGGCATCTTCCCCAACAACGCGCTGTCGATCATGCCGGAATCCGTCCAGTTCTATCAGGAGTTCCCGCTATCGACCGGCGAGACGCTGCTGCGCGGCGCCATCTACCGCTACAAGAACGAGACGCGCGAACAGGCGGCGGCACGCTACCTCGCCTATCGCATCGACCGCGACACCATGAACGAAGACGTGCAGCTCTCGGTGTGGTCGAACGAATCCATGCTGTCGGAAGCCTTCGAGGGCTTTTACCTCTCCGACCTCGAATACGGCGTGCGCACCCACCACGACCACCTACGCAGGCAGATCCCGGTTCTGAACCTGGAGACGGCGCCCGAGGAGAAGGACATGTGGGGGCTGAACGAGGCGCTGAGGTCGAGGGGATGAGCTCTCTCCTTCTCCCCGTAAAACGGGAGAAGGAAGAGCCAATCACCCCCGCCAGACCCCTTCCTTCCTTAAATCATCCATGGTGCGTGAAATGCCTTCGCGCAGGATCGCCACCATGTCGTCGACCTGCTCGCGGCTGATGATCAGCGGCGGCGACATCACGCACATGTTGATCAGCGGCCGCACCAGAAGCCCTAGCTCGTGGCAATGCGTATCGATGCGTTTGCCCACATTCTTGTCGAGCTGCAGCGGATCCTTGCTGTCGCGGTCGGCGACGCATTCGACGCAAGCCATCAGCCCGACGCCACGCACCTCGCCGACCAGCGGCAGCTCTTCCAGCGTCTTCAGTCGCGCCTGGAAATAGGGCGCGATCTCGCGCGTGTGGGCGAGCACGCCCTCTTCCAGCAGATCGAGATTCTTCAGCGCGACGGCGCAGCCGATCGGATGGCTGGTGTAGGTGAGCCCATGGCCGAACAGCGCATCGGGATGGTTGGAGCGGCGCAGCTCTTCGAGCAGGCGCTCGGAGATGATGACGCCGCCGAGCGGGAAATAGCCCGATGTGACGCCCTTGGCGAAGGTGATCATGTCCGGGTCGATGCCGAACACGTCGCCTGAGGCAAAGATATGGCCGAGCCGTCCGAAGCCGGTCACCACCTCGTCCGAGACATAGAGGATGTCGTTCTCGCGGCAGATCTCGCGGATACGCTTCAGGTACCCGTCCGGCGGCACGATGACGCCTCCGGAAGCCTGCACCGGTTCGCCGACAAAGGCGCCGATGCGCTCCGCGCCGACGCGCGCGACGGTGTCGCGGAACTGGTCGACCAGGAAATCGGTGAAGGCGGCGATGCTCGTCTCCTTCGGCCGCCGGAACGGGTCGGGCGAGGACAATTTGACCACCAGATCGTCGGCGCCGTCCATCCAGTCGCGGTCACGCGGCCGGCCGTTGAGCGAGGCCGACAGATAGGTCGAGCCGTGATAGGCGCCGCCGCGGCTGAGGATCAGCTTCTTCTCCGGCCGTCCGCGCACATTGTTGTAGAACTGCATGAAGCGCAGCGCCGTCTCCACCGCCGAAGAGCCGCCGGTGGTGAAGAAGGTGTGGCTGAGATCGCCAGGTGCCGCATCGGCGATGCGCCGGGCAAGCTCGGCCGAGGGCGCGTTCATCGTATACCAAGGCGTGTTGTAGGAGAGCGCCATCGCCTGGTCGTACATGACCTTGGCCAGCTCTTCGTGGCGATGGCCGACATTGATGCACCACATGCCGGCCGGGCCGTCGATGAGGCGCTTGCCGGAAGCGTCAGTGATGTAGATGCCGTGGCCCTCGCCGATCAGCGCGCGCGCCTCGTTGCCGACCGAGCCGGCGTAGGGCCAGGGCTGCAAGAGATGGCGCTTGGCGAGCTCGACCGCGTCGTCATCGCCGACATCGATGAGTTCGCTTGCCTTGATCTTCCTTTGAGCCGCCATTTTCGCCTCGCATCACCAGGGTTGTCAGATTTCGTCGGATATCAACGATATGGAAAACCATGGAAATTCGGCTTTTCATCATTTGATTTTGAATATCCGTTCAATCAATATCACAGAAATAGCGCTTGATTTCAATCGGCGGATGCGCTCATGATGAAAGAAAGCCGGCAAGCTAGGGAGCGATCGCGCTCCAATCATAATTCGGGAACAGGCAGCCGGCGCCACGAATGGGAAGGCGCATGGCGGGACAGTCCGAGCCAGCTACCGAAATCACGCCCGGAGCGTTGCAATGACGGTTGCCGCGGAAGGGTCGCCCCCGTTGCGCATGGCGGGATCGAGACGAAGGCCCTTTCTGCAATCGGAAGCCGTCCAGGGCTTTGCCCTGATCAGTCCCACCTTCGTCTACGCTCTCATTCTCCTCGTCTTGCCGATCCTGGTCGTCATCGCCCATTCCTTCTGGACGCAGAACTATCTCACCATCGATCACACATTCACGCTGGAGAATTACCGGATCGCGCTGACCGAGCCGATCTACCGCGACCTGCTCTGGCGCTCGCTCTACATCTCGCTGACCGTCAGCCTGTTGACCGTGGCTCTGGCCTATCCGATCGCCTATTTCATTTCCTTCCATGGCGGCCGCCACAAGAGCTTGTGGCTGTTCCTCATCACCATCCCGTTCTGGACCAGCTACCTGCTGCGCGTGATGTCGTGGAAGGTGATCCTCGGCTATAACGGCGTGCTCAACTCCGGCCTGATGGGCCTCGGCATCATCGACGAGCCGTCGACGGCGCTGCTCTACAATTCCACCGCCGTCATCATCACGCTGACCCATGCCTGGGCAACCTTCGCGATCCTGCCGATCTTCGTTTCGCTGGAGAAGGTCGACCGGACCCTGGTCGAGGCGGCGACCGACCTCGGCGACGGGCCGCTGCGCTCCTTCCTGCGCGTCACCCTGCCGCTGTCGGCGCCCGGCGTCATCTCGGCGGCGCTGATCGTCATGATCCCGACAGTCGGCGACTACGTCACGCCGAAGCTCGTCGGCGGCAAGGACGGCGTGATGATCGCCAACGCAATCCAGGCGCAATTCGGCAAGGCGTCGAACTGGCCGCTGGGTGCAGCACTTTCCGTAACCACGATGATCATCGTCTCGCTGATGGCCGGCGCCACTGTGCTGGTCTTCCGCGCCCTGCAGAGGCTGGCACGATGACGGCGATCAGACGTTACCTGCCCGGCTGGCTGTCGAGCTATGCCGTCCTCTATCTGCTGTTCCTTTACCTGCCGGTGATCTTCTTGCCGATCTTCTCGATCAACACGGCGGCGACGCCGAAATTCCCGCTCTCGGGCGTCACGCTGCGCTGGTACGAGGACCTGCCGCGCACGCCGGCGCTGATCGACGCCACCTGGAACAGCCTCATCGTCGGCGTTTCCGCCTCGATCCTGTCGACGGTGCTGGGCATCCTCGCCGCCCGCTCGATCACCCGTTACCGCTATCCCGGCCGCCGCGCCATCAACGGACTGATCATGGCGCCGCTGGTGCTTCCCGAAGTGATCGTCGCTATCTCGATGCTGCTGGTCATGCTGCAGCTCGGCCTGAGCCTGTCGCTGTTCACCGTGGTGCTTGGCCATGTGCTGGTCTGCATTCCTTATTCGATGACCGTGCTGACCTCCGGTTTCGAGGGTTTCGATCGCAGCCTGGAAGAAGCTTCCGCCGATCTAGGCGAGAGCGCGTTCGGCACCTTCCGGCGCGTGACGCTGCCGATGGTCGCGCCGGCGATCATCTCCAGCCTGCTCGTCTGCTTCACCATCTCGCTCGACGAATTCATCATCGCCTTCTTCCTCACCGGCACCGAGGCGACGCTGCCGATCTACATTTGGGGCCAGCTGCGGTTTGCGGCCAAACTTCCCGGCGTGCTGGCGCTCGGCACCTTGCTGCTCTTTGCGTCATTCCTGCTGATGACGATTGCCGAAATCCTGCGCCGCCGTGCGGCGAGACGCACCCAGAACGAGGGAGGCCTCTATGCTTGAGCGGATCCACTCCGAGCGCACGCAAACCGATCGCACCATGATCGAGATCCGCGACGTTACCCGCAGCTACGGCTCCTTCAAGGCGCTGGACAATGCCTCGCTGGCGATCAGGGAGGGCGAGTTCTTCTCGCTGCTCGGGCCTTCCGGCTGCGGCAAGACCACGCTTTTGCGCATGATCGCCGGTTTCGACACGCCGACCAGCGGCTCCATCGCCGTCGACGGCCAGCCGATGGACGGCATTCCCGCCAACCGCCGGCCGACCAATATGGTCTTCCAGAGCTATGCGATCTTCCCGCATCTCAATGTCGAGCAGAATGTCGCCTACGGCCTGAGGCGGCTGAAGCTCGACGCCGGCGAGGAGAAGCGCCGCGTCGAGGAAGCGCTGGCGCAGGTCTCGCTTACCGGTCTCGGCAAGCGCCGCGCCACCGAGCTTTCCGGCGGCCAGCGCCAGCGCGTCGCTTTGGCCCGCGCGCTGGTCATGCGGCCCAAGGTGCTGCTGCTCGATGAGCCGCTCTCGGCGTTGGACAAGAAGCTGCGCGAGCAGATGCAGGTCGAACTGCGCCGCTTGCAGCAGGCGGTCGGCATCACCTTCGTGCTGGTCACGCACGATCAGTACGAGGCCCTGGCGATGTCGGACCGCATCGCGGTGATGTTCGGCGGCAAGATCGCGCAGGTCGCTTCGCCGAAGGAAATCTACCAGCGCCCGGTCAATCGCCAGGTCGCCGACTTCCTCGGCGGCATGAATTTCGTAAAAGCCGAGATCGTCGAGGAAAACGGCGCTTCGCTGGTGCTCGACACGCTGGGCTTCGGCCGCGTCAGGACAGACAAGCCAAGGGCTTTCGTGCGCAATGGCGGCGCGGCGACGCTTGGCATCCGGCCCGAACGCCTGCGTGTTTTGTGGGACAACGCGTCAGCAAAATTCGAGGTCGCCGGCAAGGTCGTCGAGCGCCACTATTTCGGTGAGATCACGCATCTGATCGTCGAGATCCCCGGACTGGAAAAGCCGCTTTCGGTGACCGAGACCAACGATTTCGGCGCCGACGACATTCCGGTCGGCGCGCCAATCCGTCTCGCCTACGACCCCGAGGCGCTGGTGGCGATGGCGGACTGAATCTTTGCAGCAGCGACGCGCCCCGCCACGATCGCGCCTTCGACATAGCCCGGGAAAGACGGCGAGACTTCCGAAGCGGCAAAATAAACCGGCGGCGCGCCGGCAAGGATCACGTGCTCGGCATTCCGCGCCGTCACATCGGTGATGAGATCGCTATAGGCGCCGCCGCTCCAGCGGTCATGCGTCCAGTCGCGCGAGCTGAAATCGATGACGTCGGCGGCCCGCAGGCCGAGCGCCTGGACAAGCCTCGCGATGATTTCCGCACGCAAGGCCGCCTCGCCGAGCGGGTGCCAGCGCAGCGCCAGCGGCCCGCCAACGAAGACGACAAGCGCGGCATGGTCGGCATCCGTGCTGGCGTCGCAGGCAAACAGCCCCGGCTGGTCGCGCCACATGACCATGCCGCACAGGTCGCGCTCGCGCCAAAAAGGCTTTGCGTAACGCACCAGGATCTTGATCACCGCGCCGCTTTCCCAGACGCCGAGCGCACTCGCCAGTTCAGTCGGCAAAGGCGGCGCGAAGTCGAGCTTCGCGGCCGTCGCCGGCGGCAAGGCGACCAGCGCTGCGCCCGCTTCGACAACGCCGCCGGTCGAGACGACGCGAATGCCTTGCCGCCCGCGCTCGATCCGCGTTGCGGCTTCTCCCAGCCGCAGGCGGTTGCCGAGATCTGCTGCCAGATCATCGGCCAGCGACTGCATCGTCTCGCGCAGAAAATACTGCAGCTCGAAGACTTCGTTGGTGATGCGGCGATCATTGTCGATCAGGTACCACAACGGCACCTTGTCCAGCGGCAGGCACCACAGGCCCTCGATCATCGAACGGAAGGCTGCCTTGGCGTCGGCCGCGTCCGCCTGGCGCTCGAGCCATGTCGCCACGGTCAACCCGGCGATCGACGGATCGTCCGGCTCGATCCCGTTCATGCGCTCGCGGATTGCCATCGCGACATGATAGGTCCGCTCCGCCCGCGCTGGCGTCATCGACGGATAGGTGATGAATTCGCCCTCGACATAGGTCTCGACGAAGCTCTTGCCGTAGGCCCTCGCCAGCGCCATCACTTCGGGCATGTCCACGCACAAGAACTGGCCGCCGCTGTCGATCAATTCGCCGAGCCCATTGCGCACAGCCTCTACCCTGCCGCCGACGCGGTCGCGCGCCTCGAGCACAAGGAAATCGATACCGGCGCGCTTCAATTCGAGTGCGGCGGACAGACCGGTGAAGCCGGCGCCGACGATGACGACGTCGGTCCTTTCGATGATGCTCTTCAATAGCCGGCCTTGATCTTCTCGAATTCGGCGATCATCTTGAGCTTGAGCTCCGAGGGCAGCGGCTGCTGGAACAGCGTCTTGTCGACCCATTTTTCCACGTTGTCGTAGCCCTTTTCCTTCAGGACCGCCGGATCGACGCCGGCCATGCCCTTGGCATTGGCCTGGCCGTAGCCCCAATCCTTCACCAGCACCTTGGCGACTTCCGGATCGTTGACGGCGTTGAGGTAGTCATAGGCTTTGTCGACGTTGCCGGGCGCGTCCTTGAACAGCACGTAGCCGCAGACCCAGGTCGAGATGCCTTCGTCGGTGTCCTTCTTGGATTTGATCGGCACGCCGGCCTTGACCGACTGCACGGTCGCATCGTTCCAGGCCCAGGCGAGGTCGACCTCGCCGCCGGAAAGCAGCTGCACGATGTCGGTGGTGTCGGTCCAGTAGGAGCGCACATTCTTGTGCACCTGGCGCAGGAAATCGGATGCCTGCTTGAACTGGTCGTCCGTCATCTTGGTCCAGTCCTTGAGCCCGATGGCGAGGCTGGCCAACGCGTAGGCGTCGTCGACATTGTCGCCGATCGAAACCCTGCCCTTGTATTTCGGATCGGCGAACGCCTTCAGCGACTGCACGTCCTTTTCGGCGATCTTGTCGGAATTGTAGGTGAGCTGGGTATTGCCCCAGTCCCACGGCATGAACCAGGCCTTGCCGTCGGACGTCGTGGCAAGGTCCTTCATCGCCATGATGCCGGGGTTGAGATCCTTCCAGCCTGCGATCTTGGACGTGTCGAGCGGCTGCAGCAGCCCCGCCTCGCGCCATTTCACCACGCTCTGCGAGCAGGGATGGCCGAGATCGGACTTGAAGCCGGAGCGGATTTTTTCGAAGGCCTCGTCCTCGTCGCCGAAGAAGGCGAAGGTCGGCGAATCGCCGTTCTTCTCGACATACTTGCCGTGGAAGCTCGGATCCTCATAGCCTGACCAGTCGAAGACGATCAGATCCTTGTCGGCGGCGACCGCGAACGCCGCCGCCGAAGCGGCGAGCACGCTCCCAAGCGCCAGGGTCAATGTCAGGCGTCGGCTGAGTTTCTTCATGATGTTCCATCCTCTTTTGCCGGTCTTGTTGGCCGGCTGTTGCTAACCCGGCTTTCGCTAGCTCCAGTTCTCGCTAGCCAAAGTGTTTCGGGAAGGCGGCGGCCAAAAACGCATTCGCCGCCTGCAATGCGGTCTCTCGCGTGGTGTCCTCAGTCCCCATCATCAGCCGCAGCCACAAGCCCTCGAGCATGGCGCTGAGCGCCAGCGCTATGACCTGCGGGTCATAGGTGTAGTTGCCGCTCACTTTGAGCGTCGTGCAGAGATCGATGAAGACCTGCTGGTAATAGGCGTCGCGCGAACTGCTCAGCGCCTGGTAGGTCGGCCGCGACTTGGCTTCGCCCCAGAAGGCGAGCCATGCGGCAAGCTTGCGCTTGTTGCAGATCGAACGGTCGAAATCGGCCCATACCAGATGCTGCAGCTGCCGCGCCGGATCGTCGCCCGCCTTTTGCAGGGAAGTGCGCCAATGCGCCGAATATTCGTCATACATGTGCTGCAGCGTGGCGATCAGCAGCTTTTCCTTGCTCTCGAAATGGAAGTTGACGATGCCGCGCGACAGGCCCGCGCCGTCGGCCACGTCCGCCATCGTCGTTTCGGCATAGCCGCGCTTGGCCAGGGAATCGATCGTCGCCTCGATCAGCTGCAGCCGCCGGACCTCTTTCGAGGCCTTGCGGCCACGCTTTTCGGCATCGCCTTTCCGCGCCGTTTCGGGGAGAGCATCGCTCGCCTCTGCAGTCTTCATGGGTGTGACGGTCTCCAGCATTGCCGGCTATCCGACCGGCTTCCAACCGCGCAGATGAGTGGGGCGGTGCTCGCCACTGTCAAGCACCTTCTGCATCGCCTCCCAGGTCTTGATGTTCTTGTCGACATAGGCCGCGCCGACCGCTGCCGCGGCCCGCGCGTAGAGCGGTCCCTTGAGCCGCGAAAGCTCTTCGCGCGCGACCTCGCGGTACCATGGATTGCGGTCGCGTATGGTGATGTCGGTAAAGCCGGCGCGCCGCATCGCCTCGGCATAGCGCGCCGGCGAGGCCATGGCGAAGGAGAGCCCTTCGGCAGCGACATAGGCCTTCATCTGAGGCGACGGCTCGCCATCATGCGAAATCATCCAGTTCGACGCCGCAAACACCCCGCCGGGCTTCAGCACGCGAAAGATCTCGGCGAACAGCGCGTCCTTGTCCGGCACATGCAGCAGCGCGTCCTTGGAGAAGACGACGTCGAAGGAAGCGTTCGTGAAAGGAAGCGGTCCCCGCGGCGCCTGGACAAAGCTGACACGATCCTCGAGGCCCTGCATGATCGCCCCTCGCCTCGCCGTCTCGATCACCGGCCTTTCGACGTCGAAGCCGGTGGCTCGAGCCGCGCCGTGCGTTGCCGCCAGATGCAGCGTGATGCCGCCGGCGCCGCAACCGATATCGAGGATCGTTTTGCCCTTGAGGGAGAGGCCTTCGACCACGCGGTCGACCTCGTCCGGACCGCCCGGCGACAAGTAACCCTCGCCCCACAGCGCTTCGAGGAAGCGGATGGCGGTTTCGTCATATTCCGGCTCGGCGTCGGCCGTCTCGATCATCCGATCCTCAACCTCAAATGGCGATGCGGATCAATCCAGAAATCAAGGCAAAGCCTAGCGCATCAACAGGAAAACGCAACACCATTTGTTGAACATTCATTCAATATTGCTGGACAAAAAACTGTGATCCGTGCCAAATTCGGGGCAATCGGGGACAAGACGCACGGAGCAATTCCAGGAAAGCGTGATGCGGTTCTCCGACCGGAATTGCGGAGAAACAAGCAGATAGGGCAACCGGCGGGAGGTTCGGCGCGCATGAAGGCATGGGACGCGATCGTCATCGGCGGCGGCCATAACGGGCTGGTCACCGCCTGCTATCTGCAGCGCGCCGGGCTGGACGTGCTGGTGGTTGAGAAGAACGATTGGGTCGGCGGCGCGGCCACCAGCCGCGAGCTGACGCCGGGCTTCCTCTATTCCAACTGTTCCTATGTCTGCTCGCTGTTTCGGCCCGAGATCATGCGCGACCTGGAGCTGCCGCGCTTCGGCCTGCAGGTGATCTCCTATGAAGGCGGCGCGGTGTTCACGCGCGACGGCGACTACCTCGCCAACTACCGCGATCATGACGCCCATCGCCGTGAGTTCGCCCGCTTTTCGAAGCGCGACGCCGAGGCCTATGACCGCTATTCGCGCGACGTCACGAGGCAGTGCCGCTTCATCCAGCCGCTCCTGATGCGCACTGCGCCCGACCCGACGAGCTTCAGGCCGCGCGACCTGGGCGAGTTGCTTTATCTCGGCAAGAAATTCGCCGGCATCTCGGCCGAGGAGATGGCGCTGACCTTGCGCTTCTGGACGATGTCGATCTCGGACTTCCTCGACGAGTATTTCGAGACCGACGTCATCAAGGCGAACTTCGCGCTGTCCGGCATCATCGGCACGGCGCTGGGCCCGATGTCGCCCGGCACGGCTTATGTGCTGCTTCATCATTATATGGGCGAGGTCGACGGCTCGGTCGGCGCCTGGGGCTACGCGCGCGGCGGCATGGGCGCCGTCACCAAGGCGCTGGCCGCTTCCTTCAAGGCCAGTGGCGGCACCATCCGCACCGGCGCCGAAGTTGATCACGTGCTGATCAGGAACGGCAAGGCCAAGGGCGTGGTGCTTGCCGGCGGCGAGGAGATTTACGGCAAGCTCGTCATCTCCAATGCCGACGTCAAGCGCACCTTCCTGAAGCTGGTCGAGGAGAAGGAGCTGCCCGACATCTTCCTGCGCCGCGTCAGGAACTTCAAGATCCGCGGTTCGTCCGGCAAGGTCAACATCGCGCTCGATTCCCTGCCCAAGTTCCCGGCTTTGCCGAAGGATTCGCCGGTCTACCGCGCCGACATGCATTTCACCGATTCCATCGAGCGCATGGAGCGCGCCTATGACGACTGGAAGGCCGGACGCTGGTCGGCCGATCCCTTCCTCGACATGATGATCCCGACCACGCTCGATCCGACCATGGCGCCGCCGGGCAAGCATTTCATGAGCTGCTTCGTGCAATACGCGCCGCCGAAGATAAGAGGGGCGGACTGGACCGATGCCGACCGCGACGGCTTCGCCGAAAGCGTGATTGCGCAGATCGCGCAATATTCGCCCGGCTTCCGCGACCGCATCGTCCATATGGAAGTGCGCACGCCGCGCGAAATCCAGGCCGAGGTCGGCCTCACCGAAGGCAACATTTTTCAGGGCGAGCTCACCTTCGACCAGCTGCTCTTTAACCGCCCGGTGCCCGGCTACGCGCAATACCGCTCGCCGCTCAGTGGGCTCTATATGTGCGGCTCCTCCACCCATCCGGGCGGCGGCGTTATGGGCGCGCCCGGGCGCAATGCCGCCGCCGAGATCCTGCGCGATCTTGCCAAGCCAACCCTGCATATGAGCCCGGCCCATGACGTCATCTGATTTGAACTGGGACGCCATCGTCATCGGCGGCGGTCACAATGGCCTCGTCGCCGCCGCCACGCTGGCCAAGTCGGGCCGCAAGGTGCTGCTGCTCGAGGCCAGCAACGAGGTCGGCGGCGCCGCGCGCACCGAGGAATTCGCGCCGGGCTTTCGCGTCTCCACGGTCGCGCATCTGCTCAATCGCCTGCATCCCGATGTCGTGAAGACGCTGGAGCTGGAACGCCACGGGCTGACGGTAGAGCGCGGCGACTTCGTGCCGTCGGTTGCGCTGTCGAAGGACGGCCCGCTGGTGCTCCACGGCGCCTATGGCGAGGTGCTGACGGGCGCCAGCCCTTCGGAACAGTCCGCCTGGAAAGATTTGCGCGCGCAACTGCTGCGCTATGCCGGCGTGCTGAAGCCTTTCCTGTCGCGCCGACCGCCTGATCTTGGCGGCATGTCACTCGCCGATGTGACCGGGCTCGGCCAGACCGCGCTGGCGCTGAAGCGGCTTGGCAGGGAAGACATGCGCGACTTCCTGCGCGTGCTTTTGATGAATGTCTACGACCTGCTCGACGAGCAGCTCTCGGACGACCGGCTGAAGGGCCTGCTTGCTTTCGACGCGACGCTCGGCTCGCATCTTGGGCCGCGCTCGCCGACTTCGCTGCTCGGCCTCTACTACAGGCTGGCCGGCGAAATTGGCGGCCTTGCCGGCGCGCAGGTCCAGCCGAAAGGCGGCATGGGCGCCGTCGTCGCCGTCATCCGCACGGCGGCGGAAAAGGCGGGCGTTTCGATCCGCCCGGCTTCGCCGGTCGCCAAGGTGATCGTCGAAAAGGGCCGCGCCGTCGGCGTCGTCACGCAGGGCGGCGAAACGCTGCAGGCCAACATCGTCGTCTCCGCGATCAACCCGGCGACGACGATCCTCGATCTTGTCGGCCCGCGCGACGTCGATACCGGCTTCGTGCGCAAGGTGAAGAACATCCGCATGAAGGGCGATGCGGCCAAGCTGCATCTGGCGCTGGATCGGCCGCCGCAATTTTCGGGCGTCGACGCCGCCGGCCACAAAGGTCGCCTCGTCGTCGCGCCTTCGCCCGACCATGTTGAGCGCGCCTTCAATCCGTCGAAATATGGTGAGTTCTCGCCTGAGCCGGTGATGGAAATCACGCTGCCCAGCCTGGCCGACCTATCGCTCGCCCCATTCGGCGCCTGCGTGCTTTCGGCTGTGGTGCAGTACGCGCCTTATGCGTTGAGAGAGGGCTGGGGCGCCGGCAAGCCGCGCTTCCTCAAGGCGATCATGGCGCAGCTCGAGACCTATGCGCCCGGCATCGGCGCAACGGTCAGCCACGCCGAGCTTTTGACGCCCGCCGACATCGAGGCGCGCTACCGCATGCCTGGCGGCCACTGGCACCATGGCGAGTTGCAGGCCGACCAGATGCTGATGTCGCGGCCGGTCTCCGGCTGGTCGGGCTACGACACGCCGCTCGAAGGCCTGTTCCTCGCCGGCGCCGGCTCGCATCCGGGCGGCGGCATCTCCGGCGCGCCCGGCCTCAACGCCGCGCGCCGCATCATCGCGATGAAGGGGTGAATATGTTTTTGCAAATCGCTGAAGTCGCGCTCCATGGCGCCCCCCTCTGGCCTGCCGGCCATCTCCCCCACGAGGGGGGAGATCAGCAGCTCGATCTGTCGGCGCTTTTCTTGCGACGTTGGAGATTGGCGAAAGTCAGCGTGACGTCCAATCTCCCCCCTTGTGGGGGAGATGTCCGGCAGGACAGAGGGGGGCGCGAAGGAACGCCGTCATGAATCGTCATGTGAAAACCGACGCCGCCCGCACCCTCGCCCAATCCCACTTCCGCACGCTGCGGCTCGGCACCCCCTTCCAGCCGCGCATCGACGCGCTGGCGCTGACGAACGACTGGTACAACTGGGCCGGCTACCGCGCGCCGCATTCGCTGTGGGACGAGGAGCTCGAATATTTCGCCATCCGCAGCCAGGCGGCGCTCTTCGACATCTCGCCGATGACCAAGTACCGCATCGAGGGCCCGGACGCCGAAGCCTATCTCGACCGCGTCACGCTGCGAGACGTGACCAAACTGAAACCCGACCGCGTCCACTACACCGCCTGGTGCGACGACGATGGCTTTGTCCTTGATGATGGCACTTTGTTCCGGCTCTCGCCGACACGCTTCCGTCTCTGCTCGCAAGAGCGCCATCTGCCCTGGCTGCTCGACAGTGCGATCGGCTATGAGATCAGTGTCGAGGAAGAGACCGAAGCGGTCGCCGGACTTGCGCTGCAGGGCCCGACCTCCTTCGCCATCCTGCGCGAGGCGGGCTTTGGCGGCGTCGAGCGGTTGAAAATCTTCGACCTCGCCGAGTTCGCGCATGACGGCGCTGCCGTGACCATCTCGCGCACCGGCTTCACCGGCGATCTCGGCTACGAATTGTTCGTGCCGGCCGACAAGGCGCTGAGCCTCTGGGATCGGCTGATGGCGGCGGGCGAGCTGCGCGGCATCCGCGCCATCGGCTATACGGCGCTGAACCGGGCCCGGCTGGAAGCCGGGCTGATCGTCGCCAATGCCGATTTCACAGCTGCCGAGCACGCCATCCGCGCCGACCGCCTGCGCATGCCGGACGAGATCGGCCTCGGCTTCATGATCGATCCGGACAAAGGCCATTTCAACGGCCGCCGCGCCATCCTCGACGCCCGGGCGAAGAAGAAGCTGCGCCATGTGCTGGTCGGCCTGGAGATCGAAGGCAACATCCCGGCTGAGCATGCGATCGTCTACTACAAGAAAAGCCAGGAGGTTGGGCTGGTCAGCGCGGCGATGTGGTCGCCCATGGCCAAGCGCAACATCGCGCTCGCCTCGCTGCGGCGGCCCTATGGCGAAACAATCGTCGACGACCTCTGGGTCGAGATTTACGCCATGCGCGAGTTGCAGTACCAGAAGCTGATGAAGAAGGCGAAGGTGGTGCCGAGGCCCTTCATCAAGCTCGACCGCCGCACCGCCAACCCGCCCGCGGACTTTTGACATGGCAAGCGAAGCGGAAGACCTGGAAGCGGAAGCCGCCGAGCAGTGGCAACTGGTCAACACGCCACTCGGCGAGATGTGGTCCGGCCGCACTCGCTACGCGGCGGCGATGTATTTCTTCAAGCGCGGCGAAATGAACGCCGAGACGCTCGAGGTCTACCGCATTTGCGCCCGGCTCGACGCGGAAAA
Source organism: Mesorhizobium sp. CA16 (assembly GCF_020165175.1). Lineage (NCBI taxonomy): Bacteria > Pseudomonadati > Pseudomonadota > Alphaproteobacteria > Hyphomicrobiales > Phyllobacteriaceae > Mesorhizobium > Mesorhizobium sp. CA16. The sequence goes on along the minus strand of NZ_JAIUHP010000012.1, from coordinate 135,502 downwards.
CCCCTTGGCGATCATCCGCGACCGTGGCGTCGGCAAGGAATGGCTGAAGCGTATCGGCTACGACGGATAGACCCGCCTTAGCCTATGGTGCGCTCAAGCACGCTCAACCAATTCCGGTAAGCGATCTTCTCGATCAGCGCGCGCCCGAAACCGCGCGCGGCGAGCGCGTCGATGAGCTTCGGCAGACCGCCGACGTCGCCGATGGGGGCCGGGATCATGGCGCCGTCGAAATCCGAGCCCAGCCCGACCCCGTCTTCACCCAGCGCCTGCAACAGCGAATCGATGTGGCGCACCATGATATCAATGCTGGTGTCGGCGTTCATGCGGCCGTCCTCGCGCAGGAAGCCGGTGGCGAAGTTCAGGCCCACCATGCCGCCGGATTCGCGGATCGCGCCGAGCTGCCAGTCGGTCAGGTTGCGCGAATGGCCGCAGATCGCATGCACATTGGAATGGGTCGCGACCAACGGCGCATCGCTAAGCTCGGCCACGTCGCGAAAACCCTTCTCGTTGAGATGCGAGAGGTCGATCATGATCCTGAGCTGGTTGCACGCCTTGACCAGCGCCTTGCCGGCATCGGTGAGACCTGGCCCGGTGTCGGGCGAGGACGGAAAGCGGAACGGCACGCCGTTGCCGAAGGCGTTGGGGCGGCTCCAGACGATGCCCAGCGAGCGCAGCCCTGCGGCGTGCAGCACATCGAGCATGGCAAGCCCGGGATCGATCGCCTCGACGCCTTCGATGTGGAACACCGCCGCGATCGAGCCCTTGGCCATCGCGTCCCGCACATCGCCGGCGCTGCGGCAGACGGTCAATGCGCCGGCGCGCTCCAGCCGGAACAGGATCGAAGCCATGCCGATGGTCGAGGTGATCGCCTCGGCCTGCGGCAGTTCCGGCGGCAGCGGTTCATTGTCGCTCGGTGCCGGCGGCACGGCGCTGCGTTTCGACTTTTCGACCGGAGGCGGAAAGATCGCGAACATGCCGCCGGCAAAGCCGCCCTTCCTGGCGCGCGGCAGGTCGATATGCCCGCCCGGCGTCCCCTCGATGAACAGCTTTTCGACGTCGGCTTCCTTCGACTGGTAGAGCCGAAGCAGCGTGTCGTTATGTCCGTCGAAAACGGGGATCAGGTCGGTATCGGTCATCAGGGAAGCCATTCAAATCGGGGACGGGCGGGACGACGGGTTTCGTCCGAGCGAACCGTCAACTTAGGCAAGATGACCGGACGGTGCAAATGCCAAGAGCTTCCCCTTCTCCCCTTGTGGGGTCCGAAGGACGGGCGAGACGCGTGGCTCGCCCCGGGCGGTGGATCGGCGCGCAGCGCCGAGACGGATGAGGGGTGTTCCAGCGGAGTGAGACGCCGGCTTTCTCTGGAGCACCCCTCATCCGGCCGCTGCGCGGCCACCTTCTCCCACAGGGGGAGAAGGGAAAGACGGTGCTACCGCTTCAGCACATCCGCCCATTCCGGGTGGCGGCGGAACTGGGCGTTGGCGAAGGGGCAGAGCGGGATGATCTTCTTGCCGGCGGCACGCGCATCCTTGACCGCGCGGGTGACGAGCCGAAGCCCGGCGCCCTGGCCGCGAAAGACGTCCGGCACCTCGGTGTGGTCGATGATGAGCTGGTGCTCGCCGATCTTGGTGAACGTCATCTCGGCCTCGGCGCCGCCCGGGCCGCGCAGCACGTAACGCCCCTTGGAGCCGCGGTCTTCCAGTTCGATCTCGGGCAGTTGGTCGGCCATGTTACTTGCCTCCTTCGGCAACCGGCGCCGGCGCGAAAAACCGCCGCGCCGCTTCGATTTCATTCGGCCGAACCTCATGCCCGCCGTCGTGCCATTCCACTGTGACATCGGCGCCGTCGGCGCGCAAATAGGCCTCGAGCCGCGACGTCAAGTTGGGCGGACAGATCGGGTCGCGCCTGCCGGCCGTGATCAAGATGCGGCGGCCGGCAAGGCTGCCCTGGACGCGGGGTTCGAACGGGATCAGCGGATGCATCAGCGCCGTGGCGTCGAACAGGCCCGGCTCGGCGAACACCACCGACGCCAGGAGGTTGGCGCCGTTGGAGTAGCCGAGGCCGAACACCGCCGAGGGTTTTGCGGTCCCGACATGCGCCTTGACGAAGCTCGCCATCTTCGAGGTCGCGCGCGCCAGGTCGTCCATGTCGTAGACGCCCTCGCCGGTGCGGCGAAAGAACCGGGGAGCACCGTGCTCCGAGACATCGCCGCGCGGCGAGACGATCGTCGCCGAAGGCATAAGCTCGCGGCCGAAGCCGAGAAGCTGGTTCTCGTCGGCGCCCGTGCCGTGGAGGACGAAGAGCAGCGGACTGCCCGGCGTACCGGGCAGCACCTTATAGATGTAAGCGTCCTTGCTCATGGCTTCAGTCTTCCAGCTTCTGCAGATGCTGTTCGAGATAGGGCCTCAGATGCTGGTGCTGCGCCGGCAGCCTCAGCGCCTCGCCCAGATGCGCGGTGTCTTCGTCGCGGTCGAAGCCCGGCTCGTTGGTCGACACCTCGAACAGCACGCCGCCCGGCGTGCGGAAATAAATCGCCCAGAAATAGTCGCGATCGATGACCGGCGTCACGCCATAGCCCGTGTCGACAAGCGCCTTGCGCACTTCCAGCTGCTTGGCACGATCCTCGACCGCGAAGGCGACATGGTGCACCGAGCCGGCGCCGAGATTGGCAAAGCCGGCGCCGGGCAGTGATTCGATGTCGACGACATCGGCGCCGTTGCCGTTCTTGATCGCCAGCCGGCGGATATTGCCGGACTTGTCGACCTCCTCATAGCCCATGAATTTCAAAAGCTCCTCGGTGGCGCCGCCGTCCTTCAGCCGCAGCGAGACCGAGTGAAAGCCGCGGATCGCCTCGTCGCCGGGAACACCGCCCTTGACCCAGGGCGCCCGCTTGTCGGTCTTGTCCTCGACGAGCGCGAAACTGTCGCCGTCCGGGCCGGTGAAGGTGAGCCGCTTTTCGCCGAAGCTTTCGATGCGGGCAACATTGCCAACGCCCTCATCGGCAAAGCGCTTTTCCCAATAGGTCAACGTGCCTTCCGGCACCGAGAATACCGTTGTGCCCACCTCGCCGACGCCGTGCCGGCCCTTGGCGATATCGGGGAACGGGAAATAGGTCATCACCGAACCCGGCGTGCCGACCTCATCGGCATAGTAGAGATGGTAGACATCCGGCGCGTCGAAATTGACGGTCTTCTTCACCCGGCGCAGGCCAAGCTTTTTCGTAAAGAACTCATTGTTGCGGCGTGCATCGCTCGCCATCGAGGTGACGTGATGCAGCCCCTGTATCTGCTTGAGCACGATCCTGCTCCTTCCCTTTGTCCTTGTGCGGCCCTTGCCGCTGTCCACGCCAATATGAGGATGAGCGGGCCGGCGGCAAAGCGGGCAAACATAGAATGGACTGTATCATGAAAGTGAACGACAGTTCGAAACATGTTCACCGATCTGTCACCAAGCTTGGCTTGCAACGCGGGTGATTTCCGTTCCATCTGAACGCTTCCACAAGGAGACGATCTTGGACAATCGCAAGCACCGCCCGAACGTCCTGCTCATCACTTGCGACCAGTGGCGTGGCGATTGCCTGTCGGCGGCTGGCCATCCGGTGGTGAAGACGCCGAACGTGGATGCGCTCGCCGCGGAAGGGGTGCTTTTCCGCCGCCATTATGGCGGCGCAGCACCCTGCTCGCCTGCCCGCGCGTGCCTCTACACCGGCCTCTACCAGATGAACAATCGCGTCTGCCGCAATGGCACGCCGCTTGACGCGCGCCATGGCAACATCGCGCTTTCGGCGCGCGCGGCGGGCTATGATCCCACCCTGTTCGGCTACACCGATGTCGCGCTCGATCCGCGCCAGCTGGCGGCCGGGGATCCGCGCCTGCGCAGCTATGAGGGCGTGCTGCCGGGCTTCACCGTACGCCAGGCCCTGCCCGAGCATCAGAAGCAATGGCTGTCGTGGCTGCGCGCGCAAGGCATCGACACCGGCGCAGGCAGCCCCGACATCCACCGTCCGGCCCGCGGCCAGGCGGAACAGGACGTGACCAACGCGCCGCCGATCTATTCGAAAGACCAAACGCCAACCGCGTTCCTGGCCGGCGAGTTCATCCGCTGGCTTGGCGAGCAGGAGGCGAGCGCGCCGTGGTTCGCGCATATCTCCTTCATCAGCCCGCACCCGCCCTTCATCGTGCCCGAACCCTACAATACCATGTATGATCCGGCCGAAGGTCCCGCGTTCAAACGCGCTACAAGTTGGCAGGCCGAGGCCGGCAGCCATCCCTATATCGCCTACGATCTGGCCGGGCAAAAGCGGACAAAATTCGTCCCCGGCATCGAGGGCAACGTGCCCGACTGGAGCGAGGAGAACTTTCGCCGCATCCGCGCGATCTATTACGGCATGATCTCCGAGGTCGACGCGCAGCTCGGCCGCATCTGGCAAGCGATCAAATCGGCGGGTGCCTGGGACGACACCGTGATCGTGCTCACCTCCGACCATGCCGAGATGATGGGCGATCATTACATGCTCGGCAAAGGCGGCTTCTTCGACGCCAGCTACCACATTCCGTTGATCATCCGCGATCCGCGCCGGGAAGCCACGGCCGGTTTGTCCGTGGATCGCTTCACTGAAGCCGTCGATATCTTCCCGACCATGCTCGACCTGATCGGCGCCGCGCCGCAGCGCCACCTCGACGGCCGTTCGCTCGCGCCCTGGCTGGATGGAACGGAACCGGAAGCCTGGCGCGACGCCGCGCATTGGGAGTTTGATTTCCGCACGGTCGCCCAAGGCGAAGCCGAACGCCATTTCGGTATCGCGTCGAACGCCTGCAACCTCGCCGTTATCCGCGCGGCGGACTTCAAATATGTCCATTTCGGCGGCGGCCTGCCGGCGCTTCTGTTCGACCTATCGAAGGACCCAGGCGAGCTGAACAATGTGGCGAACGACCCGGCCTATCTCCCGGTACGGCTCGAGTTCGCCGAGAAGATGCTTGCCTGGCGCGGCGCTCACCTCGATCAGTCCCTTGCCTTGGCGGAACTGACGGAAGATGGAGTGGTGGGGTACGTGAGTGGGCAGTAGGCAGTAGGCAGTAGGCAGTAGGCAGTAGGCAGTAGGCAGTAGGAGATGGTCCGCCTTGGATGGCCGGAGGCAATAGCCTCTTTCCCTATACCCTACTGCCTAATTCCTACTGCCTACTGCCTGATCGTCACTTCAGAATCATCCGCTGCTGGTCGCGGTTGGCGGCATAACTGCTCTTGTTATAGGCCGTTTGCGCCTGCAGCTGCTCCTTGGTGAAGTTGGTGTAGAGATACTTCTTGCCGTTCTTGTCGGTCATGAATTTGAGCTTATCCATGGCGATCGCCACTTCCTTGGCGCCGATGCCGAGGAAGCCGCCGACATCGACGATGACCGCGTCCGGCTTGTTGTCGGGCGTCAGCACGACGTCGCCGATTGAACCGATCTTCTCGTCGTTGGCGCCATAGACCGTCGTGCCCTTGAGATCGTCGACGCGCATGTTGCCCATCGGCATCTCAGTCAGTGTCGACTTATCGATGGAAGCCGTCTTGGTCTGGTCGGTGGCAGCGCCGCTATTATCGGCGGGCTTGTTCTCAGCCGTGCTCTGGGCCGGCGGCGTCGCAGGCTTGTTCTCCGCCGTCGACTTGGCGGGCTCTGCCGGCTTCGCTCCCTTATCGGACGTCGTGCCCGAAGCGACCACCGCAGGCGTGGTCGTTGCCGGCGCGTTGTTCGCGGCCGTCGTCGTGCCAGGCGCCGGATCATAGGGCTTGCGGTCGAACTCCGGCTGGGCCTGCAGCTGCTCCTTCGTCGTCTCGGCCACCAGCCAGCGGTCGCCGTTCTTCTCCGCCCATTTCGCCTTGTCGAAGTCGAAAGTGACGTTCTTCGTGCCGATGCCGAGGAAGCCGCCGACGCCGATCACCAGCGACTCGGCCTTACCGTCCTTGGCAAGCACGATGTCCTTCACGTCGCCGATCTTCTGGGCATCGTCCGCAGTGCCGTTATAAACCGACTCGCCCATGATGTTCGTGGCCAGATTGCCCTCCGCCTTCTTCACCGGCTCGGCCGGCGCCGCAGCGGGAGCCTGGGCTGTTGTCGTGTTGTTGGCGGGCTGCGTAGCGTCGGTAGACTGCGCCGGCGCCGGATCGTAAGGCTTGCGGTCGAACGCCGGCAAAGCGTTCAGCTCATCCTTGGTGGACTTGACAACCAGCCAGCGGTCGCCGTTCTTCTCGGCCCATTCCAGCTTGCCGTAGTCGAAGGCGACGTCCTTCTTGCCCACGCCGAGGAATCCCCCGACGCCGATGATGGCGGACTTGGCTTTGCCGGCGGAATCGAAGACGACATCATCCACCTTGCCGATGTTCTGGGCGTCATCACCGGTGCCGTTGTAGACGGACTCGCCGATGATATTGGTCATCAGGGCGCCATCGGCGCGCGGGACCGGCGCCGGATTCTCGGCTGCTGGGGGCTGTGGAGCCGGGGCGGGCGTCGTCTGCGCGAAAGCGCCGGTTGCTAGAAGGGTTGCGATCGCGGTCGTCGCAAAAAGAGTGCGGATCATCATGATGGTCTCTCCTCGTGCCTGATCTGTGCATGACGCTCCTTGGCCAGCCTTGACGGCGGGTCGGAAGCGGCAATGTCTACAGGTTCACAACGTTGTGACCGGAGGGTTGTTCCAACCGCAACGCGTTCACGCGTCCGTGGATTGCTGACCTCCCGGCGGAACCTTTGCGGCGGCCTCCTCGTTTCAGCCTGCGGCTGAGGGTCTGCCGGCTCAAAGTGACCCGAAAACGGAGCGCGATATGCGGTTTGCTGCGGTGCTGAACCAGGACGGCGGCACCCTCCGTACCATCGACATGGAAGCATTTTCCGAAAAGCTGCGTCAGACCCTCGAAGCGGCGGGGCATTCGGTCGAGATTGACATCGTTGCCGGTCGCGACGTCGCCACGGCGCTGGAAAAGGCCATCGCCAGGCGAAATATCGACGTTGTTCTCGCCGGAGGCGGCGACGGCACGATTTCCACCGCGGCATCCCTCCTCATGAACAAGAAGAAGGCCCTGGCCATCTTGCCGGCCGGCACGATGAACCTGTTTGCGCGCGGCCTGGGCATCCCGCAGACACTGGAAGCGGCGTTGCAGTCCTTTGCCGACGGCGAGGTGATCGCCGTCGATATGGCGAGCGCCAACGGCCAGCCTTTCGTGCATCAGTTCTCCGTCGGCATGCACGCCAAGATGGTTCAGTTGCGCGAGAAAATGGATTTCAGCTCGCGCCTTGGAAAGATGCAGGCGTCCGTCCGCGCGGCGTGGGCGGCTATCAAGAACCCGCCGGCGCTCAAGGTGAGCCTGAGCATCGGCAAGGCCGAGATCGTCGCCCGCACGACCGGCATCGGCATCTCCAACAATCTGTTCGGCGAAGGCCACCTGCCCTATGCCGACAACCCGGCTGGCGGCGTGCTCGGCATCTATGTCAGCGTCGCGCGCCGGCGTCATCATCTGGCGAAGCTGCTGCTGGACATGCTGCGCGGCAGGTTGCGCCAGAGCGCGCATGTCGAAGTGCATCAGGCTGGCAAGGTCGTGCTGAAAATCCGTTCGCCCACCAGGAAGTTCAGCGCGGTGCTGGACGGCGAATTGATCAGGCTGGAGAGGGAAACCACGGTCGAGAGTCACCCCGGCGCCCTGAACGTGCTTGTCCCATCCCGCAATGCGCAGGCGAAGGCGGCGTGATGGAAAGATCAGCTGCCTTGAGTGGATTTCTGCTCGGCGGGCGGGGCCGTCGGCACGTTCTGCTGGGTCGTCGGCGACTTGATCAACTCGCCGTAGATCTCGACCGCGCCCCACGCGATGAAGGCGAGCAGCAGCCCGGCGATGAGGATTCTGAGGGCGTGCCAGCCCCAATGCCCCTGGCGAGCTTTGTCTTCAGGTACGATCTTGGTCACGATTGGCCTCCATGCTGCGCGGCGGCGGGCGCTTCAGGCACGACATGGTCGGTAACGGATCCTGTTCGGGAAGGTTCCGTGTGGGAAAAGACGCCCCGCAAGCATGCGGCAACCGATTGCGTGTATATGATGGCCGATTGCGTGGCGTTTTGAGGGAATGGTGAGCAGCAAGGCGGATAGTTTGCCAGCGGACGTCAGCCGCGTCGTGATCGATGCGGAACGGCTCGCCCTGCTTCAGGGCCTGGGCGCCATGGATACCGCAACCGATCCGGACTTCGACCGTATCACCGGTCTCGCTGCGGCAATCGCCGAAGCGCCTGTCGCGCTGGTGAGCCTGATCGGCAGCAGTCGCCGGCGGTTAAAGGCGCGCATCGGCCTCGACGAGAAGGAGACGCCAACCAGCACTTCCTTCAGCGCCCACGCCATCGCCGCCGGCGACGATCCCATGGTGGTGACCGACGCCACGCTCGATCCGCGTTTCGCCGATAATCCGCTGGTCACGGGCAAGCAGCACATCTGTTTTTTTATCGGCGTGCCGATGATGGTGGCCGGTGCCAGGATCGGTACGCTCTGCGTGCTCGATCGCCAGCCGAGACCGTTTCCGGCCGAGGACAAGGTGGCGAAGCTGAGAATGCTGGCCGACCTCGCGGCCAGCCTGTTCACGCTGAAGGACGCCACCCGCGACGGCGCCATCGCCAAGGCGGAACTGGCGCGCGAGGAAAAGCGCCGCGCCATCGCGCTCGACGCCGCCTCACTGGCGAGCTGGGCGTGGGACATACGCACCGACATGATCGAATGCGACACGCTTCTGGCCGAGCTTTCAACCTGCCGCCTTCGAACCGGCTGAAGGCGCGCGACATCCTGCGCGCCATCGACCCGCGCGACGTCTACCAGACCGAGACGCGTTTCCGCGACGCGCTGAGCGGCAGCGACGACTATTTTGGCGAGTACCGGGTCAAGGGGGTCCATCCACCCCGCTGGATCGCCACGCGTGGACGCGTGATCGAACGCGACGGCGAGGGCAAGCCGACGCTGATCTTCGGCGTCAACTACGACATCACCGAGCGCAAGCTCGGCGACGAGCGGCAGCGCCTCTTGCTGCGTGAGCTCAACCACCGAGTCAAGAACACATTGGCGACCGTGCAGGCGCTGGCGACGCAGACCGTCCGCCACGCTCGCCAGCCGAGTGTGTTCCTGGAGGCCTTCGGTGCCAGGCTGCAGGCGCTCGGCGCCGCCCATAATCTGCTGTCCGACCGCGAATGGCGCGGCATTGGCATCGGCGAATTGGCACGCATCGAGACCAGGGCTTTCGACACGGGCCGCCAGCCGCGTATCGCGATTTCGGGTCCCGAGCTTCTGCTCTCGCCCGATCAAGCGGTCGGGCTCGGCCTGATCCTGCATGAGCTCGCCAGCAACGCGATGAAATACGGCTCGCTCTCCGCGCCGTCGGGAAAAGTCGATCTCGACTGGAAGACGCAAGGCCGCAAAGGCGCGCGCCGCCTGGTGCTGACCTGGCGCGAAAGCGGTGGGCCGCGGGCCGAGCCTCCGGATCGCCAGGGTTTTGGCTCGATCCTGATCCGCCGCAGCCTCGCCAAGGTCATCGACAGCGAGGTGATCCACGAATTTCGCCCGGATGGCGTCTTCGCCGAAATATCGATGCCGCTCGAGCCGTCCTTGAAATGAGCGCTCCGGCACTGCTCAAGGCAAGTTTTCCGGGTCCGGCTTCGACGGCCTGGACTTGGTGTTCTCGCGATAGATAGCATACGCGACGACCGCTAGGGCAGGCGCGACAACGGCTCCAAGCCCGCCTTTGCTTTTGGCGAGGGCCGGAAGCAAGGCAAGTGCTGCGGTAACGCCCGCCGCCGTCATATCGGCCTGGCGTCGCCGCGCGCGGCGCTTGCTGCGCATGCCGGCCGCCAGCTTGTGAGTGACGAGGATGAGCCCGGCAACCACCAGGAAGCCGATGCCGAAGCCGAGACTGGTCGCCATCGGTCCGTAGCGGACCGCCAGCCAGATGTAGGCGGCGCCGATGAGGAAGCCGACACCGCACACGGCGAAAATGGCGGCAAGCCCGTAAAGGATTGCCGCGGTCCGCGCCCTATGCAAAGCGGCCATCGCCTCGCCCGAGGCGAGGGCCGAGATCAGCGAGACAAGCGCCCCCATCTGCGGTTAGCGGCGGGAAAGCAGGGCGAACAGGTAACCGACGCCCGCCGCGATGGCCAGCGAGGTCACCGGCTTCTCGCGCACCTTGGCGATCAGCTGCGCTTCGATATCCTCGGCTCTTCCCCGCATGCTCTCGAACGCGGCTTCGCCCTGCGCGCGCAATTGCTCGACGCCGTCCGCGGCGGCGCGACGGGCCGCGCCGTAGCCGTGTTGACCGGTCGTGGCGAGTTGCTCGGTGAGTCGCTGGATGTCCGCTTTCAGTTGCTCGATATCGGCCTCCAGATCGGCGGCGGTTGCTTCGTCTGTGGCGGATTTGCCTGCGGCGGTTGCCATTCTCTAACTCCTTGTGTTTGCGTTGGTTTCAACGCCCGTTCGGCGCCATGGTTCCGGTCGTCGCAAGCCAAACCTAGATCAGCGGCCTGCATTCCTCGCCTAGCCCCTCCCAGCGGGCAAGCTTCTTCAGCCCGTCATAGTCGATCACTTCGCAGCCGCCGTCTCGCCACATGATGAGCTTGCGGTCCATCAGCTTGCGGATCGTCTTGTTGGTATGGACCAGCGAGAGGCCGAGCGTGTCGGCGATGTGCTGTTGCGTGATCGGGATCTGCACCGGCGTCGTGCCGTTGAGGCCGGCGCCGCGAGCCCGGCGGGCGATGAAGGCGATAAGATAGGCGGCGCGCTCAAGCGCGGTACGGCGGCCGATGCTGAGCAGGTTCTCATCCAGCATGCGCTCCTCGCGCGACGCGATCCAGGTGATGTCATAGGCAAGGCCGGGATGGTTGCGATAGAGTTCCTGCAGCTGATCGCGTTCGAAAACGCAAAGCAGCATCGGCGATAGGGCTTCGACGGAATGCTGCATTTCGCCCATCAGACTTCCCTGCAGGCCGATGAGGTCGCCAGGCATGGAAAAATTGAGGATCTGCCGGCGCCCGTCGGGCAAAAGCTTGTAGCGGAACGCCCAACCCGACAGCACCGTGTAAAGATGCGCGCTGTGGCTGCCTTCGACCAGCACGGTCGCACCTCTGTCGACCGCCAATTCGCCACGCTTGAAGGTGTCGATAAATGACAATTCCTGCTCGTCGAATTCGCGGAAGGCCGGCAGCGGCCGCAGCGGGCATTTTTCACAAGGATATTGGCGAGTGGCAACCAAACGTCCGGACATTCGACCCCTCTTCGAAATCCCTGCCCTAGGGGCGCAAGGAAACGTTTGAGGGGGGCAGCGGTTCCGCTGGGTCATGTCCATGTCTTTTTTAAATGACATCGTGACGGATTCCGCGCATGAGTGCGGCTGCCAAGGAGACACCCCATAAGTGACAGCATTGCTTGACGGATTGCGCATTCTTGTCCTCGAAGACGAGTTCCTGATAGCGATGGATGTCGAGCAGCTTTGCCGTGATCACGGCGCCGCGGATGTGACGATCGCGCGAGAGATCGCCGACATCGACGGGCAGGCGCTGCCTTCGAGCTTCGACGCGGCAGTTGTCGATCTGATGCTTGGCGGGGTGTCGACCCTGGATTTCGCCGCGCGGTTGCGCGCAGAGGGCGTGCCGTTCGTATTCGCCTCCGGCTATTCGGATTCGGACGAAGTCAAGAACTCGTTCCCCGACGTTCGACTGGTGACCAAGCCTTACTCGGGCGACGATCTCGTCGAAGCCGTGGCGATCGCCTGCGGACGGGCCGCTCCGGCGGCCTGACTGCCGCCGCCGAGGCGATCTCAGGCCGCTTTGCGCGCTCACATCATGGCCGGTACGAATCCGGGTTCCCCAAGGAAATGCCGGATACGTTAAGCGCGCCGAACGATGACGCCGAATGGCGCGAGCAGGTACTTGTCGCCTTCGCGTCCCGGAAGTTAAGCCGCGTTCGAGCCTGTGACCTGCGCCGAGATCGCGTCGGGCCCGAACTCGTCCTCTCCGGAAATCTTGAGGATCTCCTGCAGCCTGGCGCGCGCCCGGCTGACGCGGCTTTTGATCGTGCCGACCGCGCAGCCGCAGATCTCGGCGGCTTCTTCATAGGAGAAGCCGGAAGCGCCGATCAGGATGATGGCTTCGCGCTGGTCCTCGGGCAGTTGCTCGAGCGCGCCGCGGAAATCCTTGAGATCGAGCTGGCCATGCTGAGCCGGATGAACGGCAAGCCTGGCCGTCATGATGCCGTCGCTGTCCTGCACTTCGCGGCCGCGCTTGCGCATCTGCGAATAGAATTCGTTGCGCAGGATGGTGAACAGCCAGGCCTTCAAATTGGTGCCCGGCTGGAAGCTCTCATGCTTGTCCCATGCCTTCACCAGCGTTTCCTGGACGAGGTCGTCGGCCCGATCGGCATTCTGTGTGAGCGACACGGCGAAAGCCCGCAGGCTCGGGATCGCGCCGAGCAGCTCGGTCTTGAAGCTCTGGGATACCGCCGCCATGCCTCAGTCCTTTTTCTGGGCAGGTTCGGTCTGTTCCAGCTGGCTGAGCAGCTGAGCGAAACGGTCCGGCACATGATCCGAGACCAGTTCGTCATAATACTGCTTGAGCTTGCGAGCGATTTCGGAGTTTGCACCAAGCGGATTGCCATCCCCGTTCCGATGCCTGCTTGCGGCATCAGCCATCTGTTTTTTTGACATTTCCTTCATAATAGCCCTAATTTCCAGCACCCGAGCCGCTCTTCGATTTCAAACCACAACGCAAGCGGAACCCTCGTCTGGTTGCCCATCCCTGGATCCGAAACGCTTGCCTGCTAATTTAGTTCCGCGGCCGGGCGGAACTTTTTCCGGAAGCCGGCGTTTGATGCAGAGGGGCTTGCAACCAATGCGGCCTTGAACATGAAACGTCATCTGAGGGAGACGTCAATAATGAGTCTGTCCGCAACCATCGCTCCTCATCTCCCGTTCCTTCGCCGCTTCTCGCGCGCGGTGTCGGGATCGCAGGAGAGCGGTGACGCGCTGGTCGCCGCGATGCTGGAAGCCATTATCGCCGATACCAATATCTTCCCTGAAGCCTCGAGCGACCGTATTGCGCTGTACAAGGTTTTCGCCAGGCTGTTCACCTCCGTGGCCATCCGCGTGCCGCAGGAACAGGCGCAGACCGCCTGGGAGCAACGGGCCGCGGCCAATCTGAATGCGATCGCGCCCCTGCCGAGGCAGGCTTTCCTTCTGGTTGCCGTCGAGGGCTTCAGCGAGGACGAGGCGGCGGAGATCCTCGACGTCGACGAGGATGAGTTCTCGGAGCTGCTTGCCCAGGCGAGCAACGAGATTTCTCGGCAAGTTGCGACCGATGTGCTGATCATCGAGGACGAGCCTCTGATCGCCATGGATATCGAGGAGATGGTCGAGAGCCTCGGCCACCGCGTCGTCGGCACGGCGCGCACGCATGCCGAGGCTGTGGCCTTGTTCGGCAGGACGCGGCCGAAAATGGTTCTGGCCGACATCCAGCTCGCCGATGGGAGCTCGGGCATCGAAGCTGTCAACGAGATTTTATCCTCGACGCCTGTGCCGGTGATCTTCATCACCGCCTTCCCTGAACGCCTGCTTACCGGCGAACGGCCCGAGCCGGCCTTCCTGGTCACCAAGCCGTTCAATCCCGACATGGTCAAGGCTTTGATCAGCCAGGCCCTGTTCTTCGACCGTCAGGCCAAGGCCGCCGCCTGATCCCTTCCGAAGCTGGATCCCAAGTGTCACGCCAAGGCTCCGCGCCATGCGTGACGCGTGGCTGTGTGCGGTCTGAAAAGCTCGCTTTGGGGGATCGTCTTTTTCAGCAAATGGTGGAACAAACGGCATCTGGCCACGTTCTTTTCCCGACATAAGAAGGAGACGCATCATGCTGTACTGGGCGCTCGTATTTCTCGTAGTTGCGATCATCGCCGGCGCGCTTGGGTTCGGCGGCATCGCCGGCACTTCGGCAGGCATCGCGCAAATCCTGTTCTTCATCTTTCTCGCCTTCCTGGTGATTTCGCTCATCGCAGGCCTCTTCAGGAGAGCCTGACCGCAACACTGGAAGCCGCACCCCTCAAACGGTTTCCAGCCACCGCCGGACGGCGCCTCGAAAGAGCACCGTCCGGCGGACCGTTTTTGGAAGCCCAATTTCAGGGTGTCGTCTCGTGCGGAACAAGTTGCGGATTGGGCCGTTCAAGGGCCGAGTGGGGGATTTCCGATGCCTTCCCAAGGTCCCACACAAGACAGGTTCGAAAAGCGCGAAGTGATCGCGATGCATCCCTCGGAAAGCGGGATGCAGGTGGGGCGGGCCTTGCTTCACGCCCTGCATAACGCAGGGATTTCGGTTCTCTACCAGGATCGGCAGATGGAAACGGTCTGGGCGCGCAACATGAACGCGCCCTGGGCGTCCGATACAGCCGACGGCAAGGACTTGCTCTCGCCGGCGCAGGCCGAACGCATAAGGGCTGCCAAACTCAAGGTGATCGAATCCGGCAACCCGGACCAGCTCGAGCTCAGCATTCCGGGGCACCAGGGGGTACGCTGGTTCCAGCTTTGGATCGATGCAGACCGGGGGGAAGCCGGCGATGTCCTCGGCGTCGTCACGACGATGGTGGAGACGACGGAGCAGAAACGCCGCGAGCAGACCCTGAAGACATTGCTGCGCGAAGTCAGCCATCGATCGAAAAATCTCCTCGCCATCATCCAGAGCGTCGCCACTCAGACCGGGCGGTATACGGAGACGCTCGGCGAGTTCCTGGCGCGGTTTCGTGGCCGGCTGCAATCGCTCGCGTCCTCGCAGGATCTCGTCACATCCTCCAACTGGCGAGGAGCAGCGCTGCACGAGCTCGTATCCGGCCAGGTCGGCCGCTACAGCAGCGATCTGGCTCAAAGCCTGCGGTTCGCGGGCGAAAATCCTTACCTCAACCCCAACGCTGCCCTGCATATCGGTCTCGCCATGCATGAGCTGGCCGTCAACTCAGTGAGCTATGGCGCACTGTCGCGGCCGGACGGCCATGTCGAGGTGCGCGCCAAGCTCGAGGCCGAAGATGGAACCTCGCCCAACCTCTTGCTGACCTGGACGGAGGCGGTCGGCGACGCGCAGCGCAATGAGAAGCGTTTCGGCAGCGTGGCGCTGGAACGCGTCGTGCCGATGTCGCTGAATGGCTCCGCGACGCTGGAAATCGGCAGAGACCGGATGGAATACCGTCTCACCGTCCCGCACGGGAATTTCGAGACGGATTGATAGCGCGGTCGATGGCGTAGGAACATTCCAGGCAAAGTGCGCGACGGTCAGGCGGCTTAGCCGTAACCATCCGTCCGCAATTGCGTCAGACGGAGACGGGAGCGCTTTGCCGGCGGAGGCGCTTTAACCGGCTGTTCACCATAAAGTCCGATCCTGTGCTCCCGGCTGACGATGCGCCGGAAACCCATCCGCGCCCCGGCGCGACCTGGGGAGACCGAAATGGTGGTTGCCGACCTGAACAGGCTGGAGCAGGCCGCCCGCGTCTCGATGAGCGGCTTCCAGGATGCCGAGCTGCCGCCGCCGCCGCGGTCGTCGCATCTTTCGCTCCGCCTGGGCACGATCGCGCTTCTGGCCGCCGTGGCCCTGACCGCGGCCTGGCAGTTGTTCTGACCCCGCACGCGGCTTTGACTGTCGGCCACTATGGATCCCGCGCTGGACGACTGCGATCGGATCGTCTGGAACGTGCGGCCCGACGGCACACAGTTCGCAACGCTGGAGGTGCCCGGCATGCTTGTCGTGTCGAACGGCAAGCGTTCCGAAAAGACTACGTTAGGCAACAGTAAAATCGGGCAGGCAAAGCACCTTTTTTCATGCTAAATGGCTGCTGGCACTGCCGAAAGTGAGGACAAAAGTGAGGAGCAATTCTATGCGGAAGATGATGATTGCCATGGTTGCCGTGGTCGCTGTCAGCGGCTGCACAACGACCGAGCAGGACGTCGTCGGCGGCGGCCTGATCGGCGCTGGCGTGGGCGGCTTGGTCGGCGGCAGCAAGGGTGCGCTGATCGGCGCGGCCGTCGGCGCCGGGTCGGGCCTTCTGGTTCGCAACCTGCGCAACGGCTATTGCCAGTATCGCGATCATCGCGGCCGGATCTACACGGCTCGCTGCAACTAGTTCAGCACGGGAAAGACCGGGGGCCGGCAGCCGGCCTCCGGTTTGCTCTGAATTCAAATTCAAGTCGCCGTTTTGCCTTACGCGCCCAGCGGGATCCTGATTTCCACCTTCAATCCGTCGGCGTGGTAGTCGCGCGCGATCGTGCCGCGCAATTCGCGCGTGACGTTGAGATCTATCAGCTTGGTGCCGAAGCCGGTCTTGACTGGCGCTTCCAGTTCCTTCTGACCCGCCTCGCGCCAGTTCAGAACAAGCGTCCGCTCGCGGCCGCGGCCTTCGATGCTCCAGTCGACCTTGAGAGCCCAATTTCCGTTGGCCGAATTGACCGAACTGCCGGCCTCGCCATATTTCAGCGCGTTGGTGGCAAGTTCGTGGAAGGTCAGCCCGAGCGCCTGCGTCGTCGTCTCGTCCAGCAGCACCTCCGGCCCTGACAACACGCCGTCGGGAAGGTCCTTGCCGAACACCTGCCCGAGTTCGATGCGAAGCAGGTCGCCAAGATCGGCCTTCTGCCAGCGCGAGCGCGTCAGCATGTCCTGCGATGCGGCCATGGCCTGCAGGCGCGCCGAGAACGATGCCGAAAACTCCTTCACGTCGGTGGCTTGCGAGGCCGTCTGTCGCGCGATCGCCAGCACGCGGGTGATCGAATTCTTGATGCGGTGCTTCATCTCCTGCAGGATCAGATCCTTTTCCAGCAGGCTCTTTTCGGTCGCCTCGTGCAGCGCCGATTTCGCCTCATAGGCGCGCTCCTGGTAGCGCGCCACCAGCGCGATGGCGCCGGCAAGCAAAAGGCCGAATAGCCCGAGCATCACCGGAATGGCGCGCGAGGACGGCGGTTCGAAGGCGCTTGTCGGCCTGAACAGCACGGTCCAGGGCCGGCCCGCGACAACGATATCGCGACGCGCCAGAAGCGTCGCCCCCATGCGTTCTGCCGGCGGCGCCTCCGAACGGAACAGAAGATTGCCGTCCTCGGGCTTGCCGTCATAGACCTCGACATTGACCGGCAGCAGCGGAGAACGGCTGAGCGCGACCTGGA
Organism: Mesorhizobium sp. CA16; assembly: GCF_020165175.1. Lineage (NCBI taxonomy): Bacteria > Pseudomonadati > Pseudomonadota > Alphaproteobacteria > Hyphomicrobiales > Phyllobacteriaceae > Mesorhizobium > Mesorhizobium sp. CA16. The sequence goes on along the minus strand of NZ_JAIUHP010000012.1, from coordinate 118,339 downwards.
ACAAGTCCTGCGCGCGGAAGGCAGCGTAGAGAAAGCCGGACGTGGAGGAGCGGCTTGCATTGATCACCTCGGGCGCGGTTTCGACGTTCAGTCGCACGAAAACCAGGAACCCGGTGAAGGTCTGCGCCACGCCGGCGCCCTGGCCGAGCTGGACCAAACCGCTCGCATGCTGCCGGTCGTCTGCCATCGCCTTTTCGATCGCCGCGCGCCGTACCGGCTCGGTGAACATATCGAAGCCGATGATCGACTGGTTGGAGGCAGCGAGCGGCTCGAACAGCACGATGGGCGTGCGCCATTGCTGCGTCGTGGCAGGATAGATCGGATGCGCCGACCCATGGTCGTGCAGGATGTCACGTTCCACCGCCGCCTCGTCGCCGGTCTTGGCGAGCCTCAGGAAGCCGATGCCGCGCAGCCCGGCGAAATTGTCGTCGATGTCGAGGGCGGTGAAGAAGGCCTTGAATTCGCCGCGCGAGATGTCGCCGTTGCGGGCATCGAACAGCGCCTGCGTCGAACGCAGCAGCGACAGATGCAGGTCGACGCGGCTCTCGATGCGGTTGAGCGCGTCGTCGGCCGTGCCCTCGAACTTGATCCGCGCCGCCTCCTGCGTCGCGAAATAGGCGAACCCTGCCATGGTCAGGCTGATCAGCGCGACGGCGACAAAGGCAAGGATCGGAAAGAGCTTCTTCAAATCAAGGATGCGGCCCGTGGACGGTCGACGATCTTTATGGGCAAGTCTCGGCGCCAACACAATGGCGCGGTCAAACCATCACCGCGGTTGGTACATCACGCAGCCGTTAATTAGCCGGCTACCAGTTCGACTTCATGCCGCGATTTTCAGCGCCCCCGGGCCCGGAATGGCGCCCGGCGGGCATTTGCCCAAAATGATCATGCCGAGCACCTCGTCTTGGGTAACATCGGTGGTGCGCGCGGTGCCAACCACCTGGCCGTTCTTCATCACGCAGACGCGGTCGGCGAACTCGAACACGTCGTGGATGTCGTGGCTGATCAGGAAGATGCCGATGCCGTCGGCCTTGAGCTGTTTGACCAGTTCGCCGACCTGCGCCGTCTCTTGCGGGCCGAGCGCCGCCGTCGGCTCGTCCATGATCAGGATACGGGCGTTGAACAGGATCGCGCGCGCGATCGCCACCGACTGCCGCTGTCCGCCCGACAGCTTGACGACAGGCTCCTTGAAGCGCTGGAAACGCGGATTGAGCCGGCCCATCACCTTGCGCGCTTCGGCTTCCATGGCGACGTCGTCGAGCGTGCCCCAACCCGTCATCAGCTCGCGGCCGAGGAAGAGATTGGCCGCGGCATCGACATTGTCGGCCAGTGCCAGCGTCTGATAGATCGTCTCGACGCCGTATTTCTTGGCGTCGCGCGGATTGGAGATCGAAGCCTCCTCGCCATTGATGAATATCTGTCCGCTGTCGCGCTTGTAGGCGCCGGACAGGATCTTGATCAGCGTCGATTTGCCGGCGCCATTGTGACCGAGCAGCGCCATCACTTCGCCGGGGAAAAGATCGACAGATGCGTCGTCGACGGCGCGGATGCCGCCGAAGGCGATCGAGACGTTGCGCATGTCGACCAGCGGAACGCCGGCGGGAGACGATTTTTCAGCCATGGTCCTTCTCCTGCTATCAGACGCGCTTGCGGTAGAGGGTGTCGAGCCACACCGCGATGACCAGCACGGCGCCCACGACGATGCTCTGCAGCGGTGAATCGACGCCGAGCAGCACCATGCCGGATTGCAGCGACTGCATCAGCAATGCGCCCAGCATGGCGCCGAGCACGGTTCCGGAACCGCCTGCGAGCGACGTGCCGCCGATGACCGCCGCGGCGATGACCAGCAGTTCATCCAGCGTCCCCAGCGCGTTTGTCGAGGAGTTCTGCCTAGCCGATGAGATCGCCGCCGCGATCGTCGCCAGCACGCCCATGATCATGAACACCTTCATGGTGATCCAGCGCGTGTTGATGCCGGCGAGATTGGCGGCTTCCGGATTGCCGCCGATGGCAAAGACGTAGCGGCCGAATCTAGTGCGCTTGGTGACGAAGGTCATGATCAAGCCGACGGCGACCGCCATCAGGACCGGAATGGCGATACCGTGCGCGATGAACAGCCCGCCTTCGGGCACGATGATGTTGTTGGCAGCGGCGTAGCGGTTCACGATGCCGACCGGCCACGGATAGGAGTTGGCGAGCCACACCGCGCCCAGGATGACCGCGCAGGTAACCGTGGCAAGCAGCGTCTCGGCCCAGACCGGACGCAGCGGGAAGCGGAAGCGCTTGCGCTGCACGCGGCCGTTGAAATGCATGAAGATAACCGCCAGGCAGGCGACGATGCCGACGGCCCAGCTCCATCTGGCGCCGATCGAGCCCGCCGGGCCGCCGCCCATCAACTGGAACGTGGCGTCGAGCGGCGCAACGGTCTGACCGCTGGTGACCCACCAGGCAGCGCCCCGCCATACTAGCAATCCGCCAAGCGTGACGATGAAGGCCGGCACTTCGAGATAGGCGATAACGAAGCCCTGGAAGGCGCCGATGATGAGGCCGAGCGCCAGGCCGATCAGCAACGCCAGAACCCAGATCCAGGGGTTTCCCAGTTCAAGCCCGACGAAGCGAACCAGAAAATGCGCCTGGGCAAAGCCCATGACCATGCCGATCAGCCCTTCGGCCGACCCGACCGACAGGTCGATGTTGCGCATGACGATGACGAGCACCATGCCGGAGGCCATGATCGCCACAGCCGAAGACTGAACCGACAGGTTCCAGAGATTGCGCGGCGTCAGGAACGTGCGGCTGTCGAAGTCGAGCGGGTTGACGCCAAGCCGCAGGCTGGAAATCACATGCAGCCCGATCCAGATGAGGAGCAGCGCGCCGATCATGCCCAGCATGCGGGTGTCGAGCTCGGTCGCCTTCAGGAACCGGGCAACAGTGCCGAGTTCCGACGCGCGCGCGGTGTCCGCCGGTTGGGTAGACGTCGTGTCGGTCATGATTTCCTCCCACCGGCTTGCCGTCTGGCGCGGATGCCGGAACTCAGCCTAGAAGCTATCCGCCTGAGGCAGAACGGCAAAATCTTTTGAGAAAACGCCGCGGCTTTAAGGCAATCCCAGGAAAAGTGCGTAGCGGTTTTCCGTCCGGGATTGCGGCAACAAAAACCAGGAGCGGTTCATTGAACCGCTCCTGGCCGCGGCGCAGGTATTTTTGATCGAACGTCGGCAAGGCTCAGTTGCAGACCTGGACGCTGCCGGCGGGCACGCCCGCGCAGACCTCGTCCTTCTTGATCCAACCGGCGTCGATGACGACGTTGAGGTTGTCCTTGGTGATCGCGACCGGCGTCAGGAACAGCGACTTGACGGTGTTGCCGCCGGGCGTCGTGAAGTCCTTGGCGCCGGCGATATCGCCCATCTTCTTGCCGTCGGCGAGCTGCGAGGCGATCTCGGCGGCGTTCTTGCCGAGCTCGCGCGCGTCTTTCCACACCGACACGGTCTGCGTGCCGAGCGCGATGCGGTTGAGCGCCGCGTGGTCGCCGTCCTGGCCCGAGACCGGCACGGTGCCGGCCAGCCCCTGCGCCGTCAGCGCCGCGACAACGCCGCCGGCGGTGCCGTCATTGGCAGCCACGACCGCGTCGACCTTGTTGTCGTTGGCGGTCAGGAACTGCTCCATGTTCTTCTGCGCGTTGGCCGGCAGCCAGCCGTCCGTGTAGGCCTCGCCGACATTCTTGATCTTGCCGCTGTCGATGGCGTCCTTCAGGACTTCCATGGAGCCCGCGAACAGGAAGTCGGCGTTCGGATCGGAGCCCGAGCCCTTGATGAAGACATAGTTGCCTTCCGGCTTGGCCTTGAACACCTCGCGGGCCTGCATGCGCCCGACTTCCTTGTTGTCGAAGGTCAGGTAGAACACGTCCTTGTTCTCGATCAGGCGGTCGTAGCCGACGACCGGGATTCCTTCATCGAGCGCCTTCTGCACCGCCGGGCCGATCGCCGAGGCATCCTGCGCCAGGATGATCAGCGCGTTGGCGCCCTGCGAGATCAGGCTTTCGACGTCGGTCAGCTGCTTGCCCGGATTAGACTGCGCGTCGGCCGAAATATACTTGTCGCCGGCAGCCTCGATGGCGGCCTTCATCGCGGCTTCGTCGGTCTTCCAGCGCTCTTCCTGGAAATTCGACCACGACACGCCGATCACCTTGTCCTTCGCCTCGGCGACGGACGCCAGCGTCAGCGACATGGCAACGCCCGCCAGAATGGCGGCTGCAAATTTCTTCATGATATCCTCCCTGCGCCCGTGCGGCGCGACCCAGACTGGCCCGAAGGCCGGCACAGAGGCTTTTTTTCGAGCCTCAAAAAAATAGTGGTCCAGCACAACAGCGCTGTCAACCGAGATTCTGATGGGTTTTGATGGGCTCAGGCATTTTTTTCGGTATCCGCAATAAATAATGACATGGCCCCTGGCTTCTGCCACAATCCCTAGCGTGTCAGCGACAGGCCATGGCATTATCACAAGGCCGCGATGACCGGGGAGGACGTGCGAAACGATGTCGGTCGGAATCCGCCATGACGATTTGCGCCGGCGCAACCGCGCCATGGTGATTTCGGCGGTACGCCGCGCCAGTCAGCCATCACGGACCGAAATTGCCGCCACCACCGGGCTCAGCCACTCGACCATTTCGGCGATCTCCGCCGACCTGATCCAGGAGGGCATTCTCACCGAAAGCAAGGCCAGCGAGCCGACGGCGTTGAAGCGCGGCCGGCCGCAGATCGGCCTGGCGCTGAACCCTGAAGCCGCCGCGGTGCTGACCGTGGTGTTGTCTCTGAACTTCCTGTCGGTCGCCGTGATCGACTATGCCGGCCAGGTTGTCGCCGAGGAGCAGCAACGCCTGGACACGCTTGTCATGCCCCGCGACGAGCTGATCGGCGAATGCGTGGCGATCGTGCGGCGCCGGCTGCAGGATCCCGACCTCGACATTGGCAGCGTCGCCCGCATCGCCATGGGCATTCAGGGCATCACCGATTCGCATGCGCGCTCCATGCTGTGGTCGCCGATAACGCCGCTGACCGACATTCCTTTCGCCGACATCCTAGAGAAGGAGTTCGGCATCTCCGCCACCATGGAGAACGACTGCAACATGATGGCGGTGGCCCTGCAATGGCGCGACCCGGAGCGCTATCGCGACGACTTCATCGCCATCCTGTTGTCGCACGGCATCGGCATGGGTCTCGTGCTCAAGGGTGCGCTGTTCACCGGCACGCATTCATCCGGCGGCGAGTTCGGCCACATGATTCACCGCCCGGGCGGGGCGCTTTGCCGCTGCGGCCGCCGCGGCTGCGTCGAGGCCTATGCCGGCAACTATGCGATCTGGCGCAGCGCCATGAAAATGAGCGAGGACGCCGAGCCGGTCGACGTCGGCGACGCCGACATGCGGGCCCTTGCCGCGAAGGCGCGCGAGAGGGACGGCCCCGAACGGGAGGCTTACCGCCGGGCCGGCGAAGCGCTTGGTTTCGGTCTCGGCAGCCTGTTCGCCCTCATCGACCCGGCGCCTGTCGCCATGGTCGGCGTCAGCGCGGCCGCCTTCGACCTAATCGAGCCGGCGCTAAGGGAAGCGATCGCCCAGACGGCCGGCGGCCAGCACTCCGAATCGATCTCCTTCGACACCGAGCCGAACGAGTTGCCGCTGATCCGCGAAGGCTGCGCCATGCGCGCGCTGACCTTCGTCGACCAGGAGATTTTCGCGCCGGGAGGCCAGGCAAGAGTGGGGACGGGAAAGAACGTGGCCTGAGGCAGCCTTGAAGAGGTCCGGGACAGCAGCAGACGCTTGAATTAGCGAAGGGAAGGCCCCGCAGCTTCGTCATTCCAGGGCGGAGCAGGAGCGAAGCTCCGTCGCGGAGACCCTGGAATCCATGCCGCTACCTCACGCGTCGGGCGCAGCGGCACAGAATTCTGGACTGTCGCAACGCATCGACATCACGGAATGGATCCTCGGGTCTGCGCTGCGTCGCTGCGCTCCTTGCTCCGCCCGTGGATGACGAAGCACAAGCGTCTCGGCTAACCGCCAATGCACGCGATCCGATGCTGGAGACACAGAACCCGTCAGCGTCTCGGCCCCTATCCCTAATCTTCCCTGATCGCGTAACCCGCCCCGCGGATGGTGCGGATGACGTCCGGCATGCGGCCGTTGTTGACTGCCTTGCGCAGGCGGCCGACATGGACGTCGACGGTGCGTTCGTCGATATAGATCGTCTCGCCCCAGACATTGTCGAGCAGCTGGCTGCGCGAGAACACCCGGCCGGGATGACGCATCATGAATTCCAGCAGCCGGAACTCGGTCGGGCCGAGCCTGATTTCGCTCTTCTTGCGGTAGACGCGGTGCGACTCGCGGTCGAGCACGATGTCGCCGACCTTGAGCACGCTGGACAGCACCTCCGGCTTGGCGCGGCGCAGCAGCGCCTTGACGCGCGCCATGAACTCCGGCGTCGAGAACGGCTTGACCAGATAGTCGTCGGCGCCGGTCGAAAGGCCGCGCACGCGGTCGCTTTCCTCGCCCCGCGCCGTCAGCATGATGATCGGCAGCCGCTCGGTCTCGGGCCGCATCCTGAGGCGCCGGCAGAGCTCGATGCCGGAAACCGCCGGCACCATCCAGTCGAGCACGAGCAGGTCGGGAACGTTTTCCTGAAGGCGGATTTCGGCCTCGTCGCCGCGGGTCACCACTTCGACCTGGTAACCCTCGGATTCGAGATTGTAGCGGAGCAGCACCCCAAGCGGCTCCTCGTCCTCCACCACCATGATGCGTGGCGCGATCATTGGCAGATACCCTTCGTCAGGCCGCCGGCGCCGACATTGTCGTCTCGTCCTGCTTGGGACGATTCGCGGGCAATTGCGTGCCGGTCAGCACATAATAGGCGTTCTCGGCGATGTTGGTCACATGGTCGCCGATGCGCTCGAGATTCTTGGCGCAGAACAGAAGATGCGTGCAGGCGGTGATGTTGCGCGGGTCTTCCATCATGTAGGTCAGGAGCTCCCGGAAGACGGATGTGTATTTGACGTCGATGCGCTCGTCGTCGTTGCGAAGCTTGGCCAGCGCCGTGGCGTCGCCCACCGTATATTCCTGGATCACGGCCTGGACCTGGATCAGCACCAGTTGCGCCATGGAATCGATCGAATGCGTGAGGTCGCGCGGCGCGGCGCTGACGCCGACCGAGCCGACGCGCTTGGCGATGTTCTTGGCGAGGTCGCCGATGCGCTCGAGGTCGCCCGCCATGCGGATCGAGCCGACCACGTTGCGCAGGTCGTCGGCCATCGGCTGGCGCTTGGCGATCAGCGTGATGGCGCGGTCGTCGAGCTCGCGCTGGCGCGCGTCCATGATGGCATCGTCGGAAACGACGCGCTGCGCCATGGCATTGTCGGTCTCGAGCAGGGCCTTGGTCGAAGCGCCGACCATGGAGGCTGCGAGATCGCCCATGTCGTTGATGAGCCGGCTGATCTGCCTCAGATCCTCGTCGAAGGAAGCGACGGTATGTTCGGCCATGATGATGTCCTCGTATGAGCTCAGCCGAAGCGGCCGGTGATGTAGTCCTGCGTGCGCTTTTCGCGGGGCGAGGTGAAGATCTTCTCGGTCCGGTCGAACTCCACCAGCTCGCCCAGATACATGAACGCGGTCTGCCGCGACACGCGCGCCGCCTGCTGCATGTTGTGGGTGACGATGACGATCGTGTAGTCGGCCTGCAGCTCGTCGATCAGTTCCTCGATCTTGGCGGTCGACAGCGGATCGAGCGCCGAGGCCGGCTCGTCGAGCAGGATGACCTCGGGCTTCACCGCAACGGTACGGGCGATGCACAGGCGCTGCTGCTGGCCGCCCGAGAGGCTGAGGCCGCTGGCGTTGAGCTTGTCCTTGACCTCGTTCCAGAGTGCTGCGCGCTTCAGCGCCTGCTCGACGCGGCCGTCCATCTCGGCCTTGCTGATCTTCTCATAGAGCCTGACGCCGAAAGCGATGTTCTCGTAGATCGACATCGGGAACGGCGTCGGCTTCTGGAACACCATGCCGATCTTGGTGCGCAGCAGGTTGAGGTCCTGCGAACGGTCGAGGATGTTCTTGCCGTCGAGCAGCACCTGGCCCTCGGCGCTCTGTTTCGGATAGAGCTCGTAGATGCGGTTGAGCACGCGCAGCAGCGTCGACTTCCCGCAGCCCGACGGGCCGATGAAGGCGGTCACGCTGCGCTCGGGCAGGGACAGGTTGATGTCCTTCAGCGCCTTCGACTGGCCATAGTAGAAATTGAGGTTCTTGACCTCGATCTTGGCTTTCTCGACGGTCGTGTCGGCTGCGTTCAGGTCGGTGGACAACATCGGTTTCATCTGTCCTCTCTGCGTCCGGTTAGGCTGCGGGCGATGATGCTCAGCCCGAGAACCGTCAGGGTGATTATGAGTGCGCCCGTCCAGGCCAGTTGCTGCCATTCCTCGTAGGGGCTGAGAGCGAACTGGAAGATGGTTACCGGCAGGCTGGCCATCGGCGCATTGAGATTGCTCGACCAGAATTGGTTGTTGAGCGCGGTGAAGAGAAGCGGCGCCGTCTCGCCGGAGATGCGGGCGATCGCCAAAAGGATGCCGGTGACGATGCCGGAGAGCGCCGCGCGATAGGCAACCGAGCGGATCACCACCCAGCGCGGCGCTCCGATGGCGGTGCCTGCTTCGCGCAGCGCGTTGGGCACAAGGTTCAGCATGTCCTCAGTGGTGCGCACCACGACGGGGATCACCAGGATCGACAGCGCGACCGCGCCGGCAATCGCCGAGAAGTGCCCCATCGGCCGCACCATCAGCTCGTAGACGAACAGGCCGATGATGATCGACGGCGCCGACAAGAGGATGTCGTTGATGAAGCGCACCACCGTCGTGAGCTTCGAGAAGCGTCCGTATTCGGCCATGTAGGTGCCGGCCAGCACGCCGATCGGCGTGCCGACGACGATACCGATGATCGTCATGACGATGCTGCCGTAGATGGCATTGAGCAGGCCGCCGGCATCGCCGGGCGGCGGCGTCATTTCCGTGAACACGGAGAGCGACACCCCGGAAAGCCCCTTGTAGAGCAGGGCGCCGAGAATCAGCGCCAGCCAGGCCAGCCCGATGCCCGCCGCGACGACGCACAGCGTCATCATCACGGCATTCTTGCGCTTGCGGCTTTGGTGAAGCGATGCGGCAGTCGACATCGGTCAGGCTCCCGTGCGGCTATCGATGCGCAGCAGCATGTAGCGTGCGAGCGCGAGGATGATGAAGGTGATGATGAACAGGATCAGGCCGAGCGACACCAGCGAGGATGTATAGAGGTTGCCGTCGGCTTCGGTGAATTCGTTGGCGATGGTCGCCGAGATCGTCGTGCCCGGCGCAAACAGCGAGGCGCTGATGCGGTGCGCGTTGCCGATGACGAAGGTGACGGCCATCGTCTCGCCGAGCGCGCGGCCGAGGCCGAGCATGACGCCGCCCATGATGCCGATGCGGGTATAGGGGATGGTCACGCGCCGGGTCACTTCCCAGGTCGTGCAGCCGATGCCGTAGGCCGATTCCTTCAGCACCGCCGGCACCGTGTCGAACACGTCCTTGGTGATCGAGGTGATGAAAGGCAGCACCATGATGGCGAGGATCAGCGACGAGGTCAGCAGGCCGATGCCGTAGGGCGGACCGGCAAACAGGCTGTCGAGGCCGGGGATGCCTTTGAACAGCCAGATGATGAAGGGCTGGACCGTCGTCTGCAGGAACGGCGCGAAGACGAACAGGCCCCAGATGCCGTAGATGATCGAGGGAATGCCGGCGAGCAGCTCGACGGCGATGCCAATCGGACGCCTGAGCGGGCGCGGACAAAGCTCGGTCAGGAAGACGGCGATGCCGATGCCGATCGGCACGGCGATAAGAATGGCGATGGCCGAGGTGACGATGGTGCCGTAGATGGGCGCGAGCGCGCCGAAATTCTCGGTGACCGGGTTCCAGGATTCGGTGGTCAGGAAGGAGAAGCCGAACTTCGACAGGGCCTCCCACGATCCGGCGACCAGCGAGATCGCGACCCCGCCGAGCAGAACGAGCACGAGGATGGCGGAAAGGCGCGTCGCCGTCCGGAAAACCATGTCGGTGACGGCGAAGCGGCGCACCGTCGCTTCTCTGGTCCGCAGGGCGGACGATGTCGCGGCTTCGGAAACGGCTGTCATTTAGCCCCTCGCATTTCGAAAGAGACAGGAGGGCGCCGTAGACGCCCTCCTTATTTTGCGGGAATTACATGCCGGAGTAGAGCGGCTTGCCGTTCGCGTCGACGATGTCCTTGCTCCACATTTCCTCGACGCTCTTCACGACCGCGTCGGGCATCGGAACATAGTCCAGGCCGGCGGCCAGCTCATCGCCCTTGGCATAGGACCAGGCGAAGAATTTGAGCGCTTCGGTCGTCGCCGCGGCGTCGTCGGGCTTCTTGTAGACGAGGATCCAGGTGGCGGAGGTCATCGGCCAGGATTCGGCGCCGGCCTGGTTGGCCAGGATGACGCCGTAGCCCGGCTGCGAGCTCCAGTCGGCATTGGCCGCAGCGGCCGAGAACGCGGCGGCGGTCGGCTCGACCTTCTTGCCGTCCTTGTTGATCAGGTCGGTGTAGGTCAGCTTGTTCTGCTTGGCATAGGCGTATTCAACATAGCCGATCGCGCCGCCGGTCTGCGACACGTTGTTGGCGACGCCTTCATTGCCCTTGGCGCCGATGCCCACCGGCCACTCGAGCGCGGTGTTGACGCCGACCTTCGATTTCCAGTCGGCGCTGACATCGGCCAGGTAGTAGCTGAAGTTGAACGTGGTGCCCGAGCCGTCCGAACGGTGGACGACGGCGATCGCCTGGTCGGGCAGCTTGACGTCGGGGTTGAGCTTCTTGATTGCTTCGTCGTTCCAGTTGGTGATCTTGCCGGCGAAGATGTCAGCGAGCGTCGGACCGTCGAGCACCAGCTCGCCCGGCTTGACGCCTTCGAGGTTGACGACCGGAACGATGCCGCCCATCACCATCGGGAACTGCGCGAGCCCGGTGGAGTTGAGATCCTCGCCCTTCAGCGGCGCGTCAGAAGCGCCGAAGGTGACGGTCTTGGCCTTGATCTGCTTGATGCCGCCGCCGGAGCCGATCGACTGGTAGTTGAGACCGATGCCGGTCTCCTTCTTGTAGGCGTCGGCCCACTTCGCGTAGATCGGATAGGGGAAGGTGGCGCCAGCGCCGGAAATGTCGGCTGCCATCGCGGCGGCCATGCTAAGGGTTGATGCCGCAGCCATTGCAATTGCAACGGCCGCAGAGCGGATGAAATGTCTCATGTGGCCTGCTCCTGTTCGGAAGATGGTCTTTCGGCACCCGTTGTATCGGCGCCCGGTCAGCGCAATAGCCCTCGATTATTACAGTCGCATGACAGTTTCGTGTCAGCCCGGTAACGTCTGGACGAGGATGCTCGGAAGGGTTCCGCAGCGGCCTCGAAGGGCCGGACGGAGTTTGCCGCGGAAATCAGCAACTTGTCTGACTTTTGAAACAAAATTTATCCCGGCGGCCGGATGACGGCCGCCGGGAAATAAAATCCGGACGAGAGTGCGTTGCCTGTAAGCCAGAGCGGATCATGGCCTGGCCATCGCCGAAAACAGGGTCCGTTGGGGTAGAGTCGACGCTGTTTCTTGTCGGCGGTCGCTGCTCCCGCCCGTAACCGAAGAGCGGAATCAATGTCATGATTGTCCGAGCTTGGCGCTTGCTTTGGTATGGTGCGATCGCACCATACGCATGCGTCAGCCCCTTGCCGCCGTCCTGCCCGCCAAATTCGTTCTAGCCGGCGTTGCGCCGGGTCTCGACGTCCGAACCCAGCCAGCGCTCGAGCTTTTCGAGCAGCGCCCGCGGACTGATCGGCTTCGGCAGGTAATCGTCCATGCCGGCTTCCAGGCAGCGTTCGCGGTCGCCCTTCAGTGCATGCGCGGTGACCCCGACGATCGGCACATGCGTGTCCATGTCCTCCTCGAGCCGGCGGATGGCGCCCGTCGCCTCCAGCCCGTTCATTTCCGGCATCGATACATCCATCAGGATCATGCGCGGATTGAGCCTGCCGAAGGCGTCGAGCGCCTTGCGGCCGTTGCCGACGATCTCGAAGCGGTAACCGGTCTCGCCAAGAATCTGGGTGAACACCATCTGGTTCACCTCATTGTCCTCGGCGACGAGGATGTCGAGCTCGCGCTCGGCATCGGCGGGGCGCGGACGCGCCCGCGCTGGGGGCGGTTGCAGCATGGCGCGCTCCGATGCCGCCGTCTGCGCCGGAGCGGCTCGCGGGGGGCTGGCGGTGCCAATGGCGGGTTGCGCCGCCGCGCTGCTGTGGCGGTGGCGCTGGATGGTCGAGACCAGCGTTTCCAGGAGAATGGAGGAGCGCGCCGGCTTGATCAGCTGCGCATCGATGCCGAGGTCGCGATAGGCCGTGCCGGCAAGCGACTGGTCGACCGAGGTCAGCATGATGATGGGCGTATGCGCCAGGCCCGCCGTATTGCGCACGATGCGCGCCATCTCGGCGCCGGTCATGCCCGGCATCTGATAATCAAGCACGACGCAGTCGACCGGCACGCCGTAGGCGGCGGCGGCAATCAGCACCTTCAACCCCTCGGCGCCGCTTTCGGCCGCGCAGGAATCGAACGTCCACGACGCCATCTGCTCGCTGAGGATCGAGCGGTTGACGGCATTGTCGTCGACGATGAGCACGCGCGCGCCGGTGACGTCGACCGGCATGATGCGCTGCCCGCCCTGCTCGGCCTTGGGCAGCGTGATCGTGAACCAGAAGGTCGAACCCTTGCCTTCGGCGCTGTCGACACCGATCTCGCCGGCCATCATCTCGACCAGACGCGAGGTGATGGCAAGGCCAAGCCCGGTGCCCTCATGCCGCCTGGTCGAGGAGGTGTCGACCTGGCTGAACTTTTCGAAAACCTGCTTCAGCTTGTCTTCCGGAATGCCGATGCCGGTATCGGTCACGGAAATGGTGAGCCTCGTTCCCGCCGGAACCCGCTCACCCGTCACGTCGACCAGGACATGACCCTTGTCGGTGAATTTCACCGCGTTGCCGAGCAGGTTGGTGACGATCTGCCTTACACGGCCGACATCGCCGACGAACTGGCCGTCGAGGCCCGGCTGGATGCGAACGATGAGCTCGAGGTCCTTCTCCTTGGCGCGCGTCGAGACCAGCGTCGCCACATCCTCGATCGCCTCGGCCAGATTGAAGGGCGCAGGGTCGAGCACCAGCTGGCCGGCATCGATCTTCGAGAAGTCGAGGATGTCGTTGATGATGGTGAGCAGCGCATTGCCGGATTTGACGATGATATCGGTGAACGTCTTCTGCTTCGGATCGAGGTCCGACTTTGCCAGCAGCTCTGCCATACCAAGAACGCCGTTCATCGGCGTGCGGATCTCGTGGCTCATATTGGCGAGGAACTCCGACTTGGCCCGGTCGGCGAGCACGGCGCGCCGGCGCGCCTCGCTGAGCTCCGCCTCGCGCTGCTTGAGCTCGGTGATGTCGGTGGTGGAACCGATGAGATAGAGCGAGCCGTCCGAGGCAATCATCGCGCCCTTGCGCGCGAACTGGTGCCTGACGCTGCCGTCCGGCATCGTCACCGTCTCTTCGATCTCCTGCGTCTCGCCGGTGCGCAGCACGGCAAGGTCGCCGGCGACGAAGGCTTCGCCGTCCGCGCCGAAAATCTCGACATCGGTCTTGCCGATCGCTTCTTCCCTGCTGAAGCCGGTGAGATCGCACCAGCCCTTGTTGACATAGAATTGCCTGAGGTCCGAGCGCTTGGCGTAGATCGACACCGGCACATTGTCGATGAGGCTGCGGAACACCTCGTTCTCGCTCATGCTCTGCCGCAGCGCCTGCTCACGCGCCTTGACGTCGGTGATGTCGGTGCTGGAGCCGACCAGATGCACCGACCCGTCGATCGCCACCAGCCGACTCTTGCGCGTCATCAGTTGGCGCACCGTGCCGTCGCGGTGGGTGACGGCTTCCTCGATCTCGCGTCCCGCGCCGGTCGCCACGACTTCGTTGTCGTCATTGCTGAAACCGTCCGCCTCTTCGGTCGCGAAAAGCTCGCGATCGGTCTTGCCGAGCACCTCGTCCTTGGGCAGTCCGGTCAGCGCGCACCAGGCCTTGTTGACGAATTCTATGGTGAGATCGTCGGCCTTGATGAAGGCTGCCACGGGCAATTCGTCCATCACATGCCGGTAAAGGTCGATCTGGCGCATGGAATCGCGCAACGCCTTCTCGCGCGCCTTGATGTCGGTGATATCGACACGCACGCCGATGAATGTACCGTCGTCGGTACGCATGTCATAGACCTGGTACCAGCGCCCGTCGGCGTTGAGGCGTTCGTAGGCCGAGCTCGGCAAACGGTACCGCTTGAGCATGGCGTCAAGCCAACGCTCGGTGTCGACGCCATACAGGCTGTCGATTCCGGGGTCGCCGCTCGAGCGGAAGTAGCCGACGGAGTGGCCAAGCGCCAACGCCTCGCGAAACGTGCGGCCAGGCTGCCAGGCCGGCTTCAGCGCCGGCAGCGTATCCTGCAGCTTGCGGTTGGCGAAGACGAAGCGGTCGTCGCGATCGTAGATGATGACGCCAGCCGGCAGCGACTCCAGCACGGTGACGAGATTCTTGCGCGCGTCCTCCGCCTCGTTCTCGCGCTGTTTCATGTCGGTGATGTCGACATAGGAGATCAGCCGCTTGCCGCCTGGAAGAGGCGCCAGCGAGGCGATCAGCGTGCGGCCGTCCTTGCGCGGTAACTGCCTGGACCCTGCGCTTCCAGCCCGGATTTCGGCCTCCCGTTCGGCCACATGGCTTTGCCAGGCCTGTTCCTCGGCGCCGAACGGATCGGCATCACGACTGGCTTCCATGAGGTCGCGAAAACGACTGCCGGCCGGAGCGCGCTGCGGATCGATCTGCCAGAAGTCGTAAAATGCCCGGTTGACCACCTCCGCCCGCAATTCGGCATCGAGAACGATGACGCCGATCGGCATCGAATCGACCATCAGCCTGAGATTGGCAAGCGCCTCCGAGGTCCCGGCCATATCGTGGACGTCGCCGAGAAAGGCCTCGTTGCCGCGTCTGTCCGCCTTGTTGTCCGCCTCGACAGTCCCGTCCGTATCCGCCATTCCTACCCCCAAGGCCGAACTGTGCCGGTCCGTCGGGGGAATGTGCCCGACAAGCATTAACGATCCGCTAACCATAATGATTGCAACCGCCTGCCACCCGGTGCCGTTGAGCCATCTTCCGACCCTGGCGCCGGCTGCGGTAATCCGCCCGTTGGCGATGATGGCAACAACGCATTATAAGGTGCCTGAGGTGTTGCTAATGTTTGGTCGAATCGCGGCTTTCATCCTGTGTCCGGCGCTGCTTGCGGCGGGCGGCTGCGCGCGCAGCGACGACGGCACGGTCATCGTCCCTAGCCGGATGGACGTCAGACGTGTCTGGGACAAGGCGCCGCCGGGAACGACCGCGTCGCGGCAGATCGCGTCGGACGTGTTTCCTTTGCCGCCGCCGGGCGCGCCGCAAGGCCCGTCGGTCAGGCGCTATTCCACGTCTCCGGCAAGGCCTTCATATAACCAGAATCTGGCTGATCAGTCTTCGGACGAGCAGACCGCTCTTACCTGCAGGAATGTCGGCGAAACCGGCAAGCGCTACCGCGTCATCTGCGAGTAGCTTTGCCTCAATCCGCCGGTCGATGCCGGCTGGATCCACGGCCCGTGAAGAAAGACAGCCCGACAGATTCAGCCCGACCGCGACCGCGGCGCGATCACGGATCGCTGATGAAACCTTTGCCCGGCGCCGGACGTTGTTGGCGTTGATGCGATCCGCGCAGCGCAGAGGGAGACCGAAGATGTCCATTCACTTCACCGTCTCTGGCCTGACCAGAAACCTGATCCATTCGCTTGGGCTGGATCATGAGCATGCGCCGAGAGCCCTTACCCCCGAACAAAGCCTTCTGCTGGATTGCTACCTTGCCGGGCAGATTCCGGACTCCGCCTGGAACGATTATGTCTTCGAGATGCCGGAGTTGGAAAAGCACGCCCAGATCAGGCGCGCACGCGGTTTGACCTGAAAGCAATTCCAGGAAAGTGCGACACAGTTAGAACATGTCTGCCGAAAGTGGAACCGATTTCGGGATAAAGACATGCCTAAAAACCTAAAGCGCATGGAGCGAATCTAGAAAGATCGCGACGCGCCTTAGGCTCGGTGCCTTCGCCGTGGCCTACTTCTTCGGCGAGTTGAACTGCAGCGTGAAGACGTTTCCGGCGATGCCTTGCGCCAGCGAGGGCGAAAGGCTGAGCGGTAGACAATCGTTCAGGGCCTTGGTCGCAGCGTCGATATACGCCTTACGCGCCTTGTCGTCGCCGCTGACATGGATAGCGGTTGTTTTCGGCGGCCCGATCAGCGTGCCGTCGCGTTTGAAGCTGAAGCTGAGCGTCACCGAGGAATTGTCGGAATTGGCCGGCGGCGTCCAGCAAGCGAGCAAGGCGGCGCCAATCTCGTTCATACCGTTGAGCGGCGCGGCTTCGGCCGCGGCGCTCGCCAAGAGCGCGACCGCAACCGCGGAAAGTTTTACCGTTCTTTTCATCGCCGTCCTCATCCGCTTTTTGCCCGGCTCGCACCTGTCAACCTTAGGTAATGGTAGGATCAATCCTGCCGATGACAATAGGATTTCAACCGGTCTGGCACCGGATAAGTCGTATGTCGTGATTGCCGATGGGAGGCGATACAACCGCCGGAAAAGCAAAAGGCCGGCGCCGGGCCGACCTTTCCCTTCGCCTCCGCTTCGCGCCAGTACATCCGTGGTCGCGGCGAGGACTGTGACCAGTAGACAGGCGTTGGGTAAATGAAACCTTAACCTGAGCCGGCTGTTAGGCCCTGGCCTGCGATTTCACATGCGCGATGTAGCCGCGCACGTCGCCTGCCGGCTCCGCATAGGCCTTGCCGAGCTTCTTTTCCATGGCCGCCATATATTCCTTCGCCCAGCTGGGCAGCGCGTAGTCGATGACCGCCAGGAATTCGAGCGTTGCCGCCAGCCTTATATCGGCGATCGACGGGTTGTTGCCGCCGATGAATGGTTTGCCGTTGCGAAAGAAGGAGTGAAACACCTCGAGCGGCTCGGCGATCGCAGCCATCGCCGCCTTCTGCGCTTCCGATTTCTTGTCGGGATGGGCGTCGCTGTGGCCGACCTCGCCGGCATATTGCGGAAAGCCGAGCGCCGGATACGTCGCGCGCGCGACATAGGGATAGAGCGTGCCGACCAGGTAGAACATGGCGCTATCGATCATCGCCCGCTTGGCCGGCGCCTTCGGATAGAACTTGTCCAGCCCGTGCTTGTTGGCGAGATACTGCATGATGGCGCAGCTTTCCCACAGCACGCCGCGCGGCAGGCCCTTGTCCTCGATCATCGGCGTCAGATGCGCCGGATTGCGCGCCAGGAATTCGGGCGAACGCGTAAGGCCCCAGGCATCGGTCTCCGCCGGATCGAGCCCGGCCGCGCGCGCGAACACCCGCACCGTCATGTTGTTGACGCTCGGCCTCAGCATGCTGAGTTTTATGCCAGGCTTCTTAGCTGGCTTGGCCACTTTCGAGGTCGCCTTCGCGGCCGCTTTGGCAGTCGCCTTCGCCGATGTCTTGGCGCCCGATTTCGCGGCGGCTTTTACCGCGGCTTTCGGCGCGGTCTTGGCAGCGGGTTTCTTCGCGCTCTTTGTTGCGGCTTTTGCCATTTCATGTCCCTCCCTTTGCTTGCTCAGTACGGATTCCTCGGCGCCCTGTTTTCCGACAGGGTTGCGCGTGACCGCTCGACCAGCGCCTGGATGGCGTCGGCAAGGTGCAATTCGGCGATGTTGTAGTCCCCGCGCGCCACGCGGATCTTGTGCGCCTCCATCAGCACGTCGGCATGGGTGAAGCCGGACGGCGGGTCGAAGCGGTAGGACGCGAGCTCGATCAACAGCCCGAGCGGATCTTCGAAATAGATCGAATCCATGAAGCCGCGATCCTTGACGCCGCTGTGCTTGATACCGCGCTCGTCGAGCCGCGCGACTGCCTGCAGGAAGGTGACCCGCGACACCGAGAACGCGATGTGATGGACGCAGCCTATATCGGTCGGTGTCCGCCGCTTGACCGGGACCCGGGTCTCGTCGGTGAAGACGGTGATCAGCCGCCCGTCGCCGGGATCGAAATAGAGATGGCTTTCGCTCGCCTTGTCGAGATTGGGCTGCTCGAAGATGAAAGGCATGCCGAGCACGCCCTCCCAGAAGTCGATCGAGGTCTGGCGCCCGGCGCCGACCAGCGTGATGTGATGAACGCCTTGCGACTGCAGCTTCCGCATTGGACTCCTCCCGCCCGCACTTGCGGCAGGCTTTGTGCAAGGGAATGCTAAAGCAACTGCAAGCGCTGCGCCAGAACGGACGAACGCGCGAACGCCAGATTGGACCCAGCAGGGATTGGTCTTTCGGTCTACAGGAGAGTTGCTTGGTACGCCCAAGGGGAATCGAACCCCTGTTCCCGCCGTGAGAGAGCCCCAAATCCGTCCCGCTATGTCCCACGTTGTTTCGTATAAGCATCTGATGTTATTATATTAATTCCCTAAACTGTCCCGCCCTGTACCGCCCTGTGACAAGCTGTTATATTTCACAAACGTTGCACAAAGGCAATCCAGGAGGCCAAAATGGCAAAGCGCGTTAGGGACGTAAATCTGGAATCGAGAGCAGCCCGCGAGAAGCTGAAAGCGAGAGGCGACCCCTACTACCGCAGCATCGCTGAGGGGCTGCATGTGGGTTATCGGAAAGGGAAAGTCGCTTCAGTCTGGGTGATGCGTTCGTACGTCGGCGACCAAAACTACAAGGTCGCCAAGATCGGCACTGCTGATGATGTGTTGGACGCGGACGGCGTGGAAGTGCTCAACTGGTGGCAGGCCGTCGATAAGGCGCGTGCCATCCTGGCGGCGAAGCGCGAGGGTCCAGCGTCGCCCTACACTGTGGGCGAGGCGTTAGACGATTACCTGGCTCACGCCAAGGAGCGGCAGAAGTCGTATCGCGATACAGAGATAACCGTCGAGCAGCTTATCCGACCCGAGTTCGGAAAAATCGTTGTGGCAGACCTGACGCCGGAGCAGATACGGCGATGGCATAACAAGCTTGCCGCCACGCCCCCTCGCCTCCGTACCAAGAAGGGTAAGGAGCAGAAGTTTTCAACCATCCAAATGGACGACGAGACGAAGCGCCGACGCAAGTCCACGGCGAACCGGGTGCTGACCGTTCTCAAGGCGGCTCTCAACCGAGCCTTTCGCGAGGAGAAGGTGAAGGATGACAAAGCATGGCGGCGCGTTGAGGCATTCGAGGACGTGGACAGCGCCCGCATTCGTTTCTTGCACGTGTCGGAAGCGCAGCGGCTGATCAACGCGAGTGCCGCCGACTTCCGCAAGCTAGTGCAAGCTGCGTTGCAAACGGGCTGCAGATATGGCGAGCTCTGCCGTCTGCGCGTCAGGGACTTCAACGCTGCAGCCGAGACACTGGCGATCCGTGTAAGCAAGACAGGGAAGCCGCGACACATCAACCTGACCGAGGAAGGGGTAGAGTTCTTCAAGTCCATCACAGTTGGCAGGGAAGGCTCCGAACTGATGCTAGTGAAGGCCGATGGAACGGAGTGGCGTGAGTCGCATCAGTCGCGCCCGATGATCGAGGCATGCAAGCAGGCGAAAATCAGCCCTCCTGTGAAGTTCCACGAGCTGCGCCACACGTGGGCGAGCTTGTCGGTCATGAACGGAATGCCGCTGATGGTGGTGGCGAAGAACCTCGGGCATGTTGATACCCGCATGGTCGAGAAGCACTATGGTCATCTGACGCCCTCGTATGTGAAGGAAGCAATCAAAGCCGGCGCTCCTCGCTTTGGCGTGGTGGAGAAGACGAATGTCGAAGCGCTCCAATCGTGAACCCAATCCTGAGCGGGATGGCCTCGACCAGTGGCTTGGCCTGAAGAAAGAAGTGATCGCTAAGCGTTACGCGAAACTGATCGAAGCCCGGCAGCACGACCCCCAATATGAGGACATGTTTCACGAAGGGATGCATGCGGACTTAGTGACAGGGAAAAGCAAGCTGAATGGGGGCAGGCCACGGGGGTCCGTCAGGCCTAACGTAAAGCTTGATTTAGCGGTTGCCGAGTACTGGCGTCGCGCAGCGGAAATTCGAGCGGAGGGAAACCTCTACGGAAAGGCGGAAGACTTAAGGAAGACTATCGCAGCCGAGTTTGGCGTCGTTGATGGTCGCTTAAAGAGTCGTCTTAGCCACGGGAAAATCCGCAAAAAACCATGACCACTTCGTTGCGCTAGCGTTTCTATCCCACGCTGTCCCAAAGTGTGCCCCTAACAACGGAGCACATTCATGGAAACGCTTCTCCCGTCATATACCATCGATGAATGGTGCGAGATCGAAAAGGTCAGCCGCACCAAGTTCTACCGTCTGCGGCAGCTTGGCACCGGGCCAAAGCTGATGCGCGTTGGCGGCCGCTACATGATCTCCCACGACGCCGCTCTTGCGTGGCGGGAAGCGCGCACTGCTGAAGCGCTGGAGGCAGCTTGAACAAAGCCATGGCGCGCGTGAGCGAGGGTGCTTGTGCTTTCTCCCCTCGCAAGGTCAGCGACCTGGCATAGCGCCCGCTCTCCGGTTTGCTGTTTCCTGAGAGCGGGCGCCCCCGTCAAGAAAAACCCGCCGCGAGCGATTGAGCCGCGCGGCGGGCAGAGAGCTGAGGGGACTTGCGGTATCCTCGACGGGGACATTAGCCGCGAATTGTAACCATAACAAGGACTTGCGGCTCATGGACCAATTTAGCGACGATCCCATACTCGCACTGTCGAAACGTTTCGACGGATATGAAAAAGCCTACGGAGTCTACGCCACCGGTGCGCCCGATCCAAAGGGCAAGGTGCAGGGGAAAGCTCAGACAGTGCATGAGCCCATCACCGTTGGCCGTTGGCGCGCGCACGTTGAGGGCAATCCCCCTGGAATTGGCATCATTCCTTTGAAACAGGACAACACGGTTGTCTGGGGCGTGATAGACATTGATATCATTGGCATTGATCACAAGGCGCTCGAAGCCAAGATCACGCAGTTGAAGCTCCCGCTCATCGTCTTCCGATCCAAGTCTGGTGGGGCACATTGTTTCCTGTTCACGAAGGAGCCGGTCGCAGCTGGGTTGATGGTGGAGAAGCTGACTGCCATTGCCGCCGCTCTTGGGCATGGCGGATGCGAGATCTTCCCAAAGCAGACATCGCGTCATGATGAACGCGATACCGGCAATTGGCTGAACATGCCATATTTCTACGCAGAGCGAACAAACCGCTACGCCATCAAAGATGGTGAGGTGCTTTCCCTCCCTGCGTTTCTAGCACGTGCAGCCGATACGAGCGTCACAGAAGCCGAACTTGCGGCGATTGAAGTCCTGCCACCCTCTGCGCCGAACGATCTGCTTGCTGACGCACCCCCATGCCTCCAGTTCCTTCACGCCCACGGCGGCTTCCCTGATGGGACGCGGAACGATGGCATGTACAACGTTGGTGTTTACCTCAAGAAGCGTTTCAGTGACGACTGGAAGGACAAGCTCACTGCCTACAATGCGGAAATGTGCGACCCGCCGTTGACGCTGGATGAAGTGAATACTATCGCCAAAAGCGTCAGCAAGAAGGACTATTTTTACCGGTGCGGAAAGCCACCGATTAAGGACTATTGCGACCGAGCCGTATGCAAGACACGTGCTTGCGGGATAGGCGACAGCGGGCCGGAACTTGGCCAGCTCACCAAATACATGAGCGATCCTGTTTTATGGTTCCTTGAGATCGACGGCAAACGCGTCATGCTGGAGACGCGAGAGTTGATGAACCAGAAGCTATTTCAAGAGAAGGTCGGCCAAGAAATCAATCGCTATCTCCCTACATTGCCGCAAGCGCAATGGGAGCGAAAGATCGACACCGCCATGCGCAACTGCACCGAGGAGCCGGTACCAGAGGAAGCGTCAACGTTCGGTCAGTTCAAAAGCATCGTTCATATGTACTGTCGAGGCCAGGCGCGCACGACGACCAAGGCGCAGTTGGCGGAAAGTCATTCACCCTTCATCACGGGCGACGGTGAGGTTTGGTTTAAGGCGATCGGATTGCGAAAATATCTCGATGTTCAAGGCTTCAAGTTTAAGTCGATGCATCACGTTTTCCAGATGCTTCGAGACATGGGGTGCGTGCATGAAACATTGAGGGTGAAGCCAGGGGCCGGCGGCACTGTCAATGTATGGGTGATCAAGGAGGATGCGCTGCCGCCTGAGTCCGAGGACGAGCCAGCCCTAGCGTTTGGAAGTGGGACAATCGAGTTCTAAGGCGGTTATGGCGGTTATGGCGGTTATGCTAATACGCACGTAGCAAAAAAAAAATTTGTTTTGCTTTTGCGAATGTCGGGATAACGGGATAACCGGCACCCGTTAAAGCATTGCAACTGTTGTGCTTTCGCAGGTTATAGCAGTGAGTTATCCCAGGTTTTTGGACCATAACAGGGATAGCAGTGAACCCATATCCGACGTGTGCGGGGAACTGTTTCTGAAAATGCTCCCCTGTGTGCGCATTAAGGGCGGCGCAGCTAGCGCGCCAAGCGCTTCTGGAAATGCCATGGCGTGCCGGGCAGAGCCGGGCTGTGGGGCGGAACCGCCTCGTGCCCGAGTACTACACTGGAAGCAGCGAGACGCCCCTGTAGGCGGCTGTATTTCGGTGATGAAGAAACCCGAAAAATCGGGTGTTTTCCCACGCCCCTTCGCTCCTCCCCTGTAGCGCAGCACTGGCGCCCCCTCTAACCAACCCGCAAAAGCCAAGTTAAGGCTTGAACACAGCGGGAACCGCTACAGTTTGCGACACTATAATACAAATAAATACAGTGCTTTAAGCTTCGCTTCCAGCTATGCTTTGCTTCATCTGTCTAATCGTTGTGCAATATGACAGGAAAAATGGAAGCAAAACTCGCCCATGGATCGCCCACCCGATCAGCCCCCTGTTGCTTATGCGCCGTCCCCGCAGCGCTCCCAGATAGCAAATGGCAGCGCCACCCTGCTTGGCGCGAAGGACGAGCGTTCCGTCTACGTGCGCCGCATGAAGGAGATCATCGCGGAGCACTTGGCCGACCGAGGCGGGCTTGATGCCGTGTCAGCCGCCGAGAAGTCCACGATCCGGCGCGTTGCTGTGCTGACCATCGAATTGGAGAAGCTTGAAACGCGCTTCGCTGAGGACCCGACAGTCGGGGAGCGGACCCTTGACCTGTACAGTCGCACCGCCGGGAACCTTGGTCGCCTGTTGGAGAGGCTAGGCATGAAGCGCCGGGAAAAGCCGCCCCAGACGATCAAGGGATATCTCGCCGCGAAGAAAGGGGCATCGGCATGACACCTCTCGTCACCATGCGCCATGCACTTGAAGACGAGAACCTGTTCGGGACCATCTTGGCCGGCGACAGTTGGTTGCCGTGGCGCATCCTGCTGATCGCCATGATGGGCGAGCCGCTTACGGACGACGAGCGCATCGTCTTCACCGCCCTCACCCAGCGCGAGCATGAGCCCCTCCAAGCTTGCGAGGAATTCTGGGGCGTCATCGGACGGCGCGGCGGCAAGACCCGCGCCATGAGCGTCCTCAGCACTTATCTAGCCGCCTTAGTCGATTGGAGCGACGTGCTCGTGCCCGGTGAGATCGGGAAGCTCCAATACATGGGCTACAACCAGAAGCAGGCGAACATCGCTTTCGAGTATGCGAAGGCAATCTTTACCGATCTGCCCCTGTTCGCCCAACAGGTCGAAAATATCAGCGCCGACATCATCAAGCTTAAGACCGGCATTGAGCTGGAAGTGCGGGCGGCGACATGGCGCGGGTTGCGCGGCGTCACCAGCATTGGCGCAATTTTCGATGAATTGGCGTTCTTCCAGTCCGAGGAGCATAGCGCGAACACAGACAAGGAAATCCTCAATGCCGTTCGTCCCTCGCTCGCCACCACGTCTGGACCATTGATCGCGATTAGCTCGCCGTTCGGCAAGATGGGAGAAGTATACGCGGCGGTCCAACGCGACTTCGGCCCGAAGGGCGATCCCTTAGTTTTGGTAGCCCGCGGGGCCAGCCGTGATTTCAATCCGAGCCTGCCGCAGCGTGTCGTTGACCGCGCAGTGCAAAAGGATGCAGCCGCGGCGAGCGCTGAATGGTTGGGACAATTCCGTGAGGACCTGGCGGCCTTTGTGGACGCCGCAATTGTGGAAACGTGCATGGCCAAGGGCTTGGCAGCTATTCTGCCAAACGCGTTGCGGCAACCCTACACGGCCTTCTGTGACCCGGCGGGCGGCAGTGGCACCGACTCGATGACATTGGCAATCGGGCATGATGGGTTGGACGACAGGCAGCTTGGCAAGGATCTGATTGTTCTGGACAAGGTGGTCGAGGTGAAGCCACGGTTCAGCCCAGACCTAGTGGTGGCGCAGTTTTGCGAGACGCTGAAGTCATATGGCTGCGACAGCGTGCACGGTGACAACTACGCGGCTCAGTGGGTCGTTGATGCATTCGACCGACACGGCATCCGATATTTGAAGTCCTCGCTAAATAAGAGCGAGTTGTTCTTGAACTTCCTGCCGATGCTCAACAGCCGCTCAATCCAGCTTCTGGATCACGGGAAGCTGGTCAGCCAGCTCGTCGGTCTGCAAAGACGCGTCACAGGCGGGGGCCGCGAAGTAATCGACCATTCTCCGAATGCACACGATGACGTTGCGAACGCTGTGGCTGGATGCCTAGCGCTCATCGCGCAAGCTCGGCGTCAGACGGTCACCAAAACCACGGCCATTCCGGTATGAGTGATATGAGAAGCCATTCAACCGAACTGCCAAGGCTCCTGCGTCCGGGCGACTACATAGGTGCCAATGGCCACATATGGGTCATCGCCTTTGTGCTGGATGCGCATGACGTAGCGGGCCTGCCCGACTGGCCGCATTACTTCGCGGTGCGGCTCCTGCGTGATGGCACGCGGTCGGTGGTCATCTACAACCTGTACCCCGCCGATGATCGGTTGCACCACAGCGCCAGCCAACTGAATGGCATCTACACGCTGCACGAGGACAATCGCAAAATGGCGTTTCTGTGCCGCGATTGTGAGGACGGCATGTTCGCACGGCTTCAGCGGGCAACGGGCGGTAGCGAATGGTCCACCCGCTGGCGCATCGCTTTCAACAAGCTGACAGGGGCGGACGTTCCTGCCAACGCGAACTGGCGGCAAGCCCTACCGGGAGAAGTCTGATGACCGTTGCGGTTGGCGACATCGTTCTGCTCGGGAGCGGTCTGAAATATTGCGTCTTGGGTTTCGTCGGCAACGCGTCCGGCGGGCAAGACGCGAAACTGATCCGCAAGAACTCGGACGGTTCATTCAGCGGCTTTCAGAAAAGCACGTCGATGCTGATTCCGGCAGAGACGCCAACCTTCGAGTCCGGCGAAGCCGTGAAAGTAGATGGCTTACCCGGCGCGTTCATGAGCTTCGACGGCGACGACGCGCGCGTGCTGCTCGCGCCACGAAGCCGTGCGCTACCAAACGGCGGGTTCATAGCGATTGAGGCCGCAACCTGCCGGGTCTCGCGCGCCCTGCTCGTTCTGGAAAATAGAAAAGTCTGATGGAGAGATTATCATGGCAATTAAAGTCCCCCTAGACCTGAACGAAGCATTCGTGGATCGACACGCAGAGATCGATCCGACTACCGGCTCCCCTGTCGCTGATCCTGTGATGAGCAGCTTATCGAACGCGGTGAAGCTGGCGCGCGAGGGCGCAGTAAGCCTGCGCGACTATGAAACAGCGGCGACTGCCGACCGATCCGTGACGCCCGAGTGGAATATTCTGCGGATCGCGGAGGCTGCACGCAAGACCGGCCAGCGCGTTGCGGGGCAGATGGACGCCGCGCGCAGCAAGGCTATCGCTGAGATAGAGGCCATTGAGAAGCGGATCAGCGCCCCGCCCGCTCCCAAGGACAACGTTGCTCTATCCATCGAGAGTGACATCACGCGCACGCTAGCGTCTATGGGCGACAAGGAACGCACCGACGCCGTCGCAAAGGCGAAGGCTGACAACAACGAGACGATCCTCGCTGCCATCCTGCGCAGGCCTGCCATGGTTAGCGGCTTGGGCGAAGCGCAGCTGGAGAGCATTCGCCATCACTATCGGGCGCACCTCCATCCCGCCGACTACGCCCGCCTGCAAAGGCTGCGGAAGGCGGTGGAGGCGACCGAGCGGTCAGGCCACCTGTTCGTTTCCATCGTCAATTCCGCTGCCGATACCCCTGCGGCTCGGCTGGCGGCAGCCAATGCGCGGGCGGTCGAAGATGCGCAGCGTTTGCATGCAGGACAAGGAGCATAAACATGGCTGACATTTTTTATGAGACTGGCGGCGTGAAGCTGCGCCGGAAGATCACTGTAGCTGAGCTGGAATCAGTGCCGGAACCCTATCGCCTCGCCTATGGTGAGCGTGGGCATGCGGACGGCGATCTTGTTCTGTCGAGCCGTGCAGCGGACTACGCCACGTCGGCTCTGGCCGAGATTGCCGAGCTCAATGCGAAGATCGAAAAGCTCAAGGCCTAAGGGCCGGCGAAGGTTGAAGCGGCGAAAAAAGCGCGCCGCGATGGGCAGGTGGAAAGTGCGTTGCACCGCGCCCTGACGAAGGCCCGCGTCAAGCCCGGCCTCGTTGAAGGCGCGATAGCGATGCTGATGGAGCAGAACGAGTTCGAGTTGGAGGCGTCTGAGACGGGGAAGGGCTTCGTCGTTCTAGCGAAAACGCGCTATGGCCTGAGCAGCGTCGATACAATCGTGGAACGGCTGGTCCAAGGCGAAGAGGGAGCGGTGTGGCTTGATAAGCGATCCGCCCCCTCTGCCGGCTACTTCAATTCGCTTCTGTCTGGAATGAAGGAGCGTCGCTGACGGTCGCTCCCTTGCCGAAGGCGCGTGCGGCCTTTGCCTTGGGCTTCTTACCCTCGCCCACGCTGTAGTGCATCGCGCCATCCTTGAGGGCGCCGTTAACGGCGACACCGCCGCGCTTCACATCGCCTATCAGCGAGTAGGCGGCCTGCTTGCTGATTGAGAGCTTCTCAGCGATCTGCTGGACGCTCACGCTACCCTCACGCAGCATTTCCAGAACGATGGACTTCTTGGTGGCAGGCTTGGCGGCTTCGGTCTTGCTCTTGGACATTGCTGATTCTCCTGTCTGGTTGTGTCCTTGTTTGGACGAAGACAGGTGTAGGGCAGCGCATCAGATCGGTAGACGAACTGATAGTTGTCACCAAAACGGTTACAATTTTTGCAGTTGTAACCAAAGCGGTTACAGATTCGGCGAAGGTCAACGCCAGCATGTCAGAATTGTGTGGACAGCTTAAATTTTAGGGGTATTGCCGTGACATTGGCGAGTACCTGTGGAGCCCCTTAGCAACCAAGGACTAAACCCCATGACATCTCTCCAATTCGCCTACCTACTGCTTGCCATGGCTTATCTCAACGCGGTGATGGCGCTGTACTCCTCCCATTAAACGGAAAACGCCGGCCCCTATGGCGAGAGGCCGGCGTTTCGGGTGGGAGCCCTGAACATCCGTATCGTCCGTTTCAAACACCGCAACTCCGGTCGAACCGGTGCTGCCCCAAGGAGAAGACCTCCTTTCCTTGGTGTGGTTGAATTGGGGGCAACACCATGCTGCCCCCATCACATGCAAAGCTACGGCGGGGTGCTGGTTGGTACAAGGACTGGCTAAAAGAGATAGTAGCCGATGACCTTGTAAATGACCCAGATAAAGCCGCCGAGGACAACCAGAACGAAAAAGTCGTCGTGGAGCTTGTCAATCAGGGTTTTGCGCCTGCGCCGGAAAGGGTACGGGCTGGTCGTGTATTCGACCTGTGCCTTGTAGTCCCTCCACGCTCTTTGAAGCGCGCTTTTCGGTTCATCAGACATTCTGCATGTGCCGCCGTAAGGTGCGATTAACAGGGCGGCGGATATGGTGCGCTCAAACGGAGCGCTATGCCATGGCTAAAATGTCTGATGACGAGAGGGTCGAAAAAGCGATCAGGAAGCTGCAGAAGGCCCTCGGCGAGCTTCAGGCGATGAAGATCCATTCGCTCTGGACCGACCAAAGGAAGAGGCTGAAGGCCGCCGCCCTTGCCATTGAGGACTTGGAACGGGACGTCCCTAGCTTGTGGGATGAGGGAACGAATCGCTAGCCATATTCCACAGATATTGCACAACGCCGGAAGTAACAGGCGACAAAGACAGAAGGTCGAACAGGGTAAGCCGCTGTTTTACCTACGCATTTTCGGGATGGGAAGCTTGGTACGCCCAAGGGGAATCGAACCCCTGTTACCGCCGTGAGAGGGCGGTGTCCTGACCGCTAGACGATGGGCGCGCTCAAGAACCGGCTACATAGGCTGGCGGCCGCGAAAAAGCAACCGAGCAGATTCCGGAAAAATGTCGTACGGTTTTCCGACAAGAATTGCGACAAAACAAAAAACCTAAGCGGAGCATTCACTGGCGTGCCCGATGAGTGCTCCGCTCCGGGTTTCGACCGCTTCGCGCGCTTCGCCGGCCGCCACCGGTCAGCCCTGCCGTTTCGGCTCGATCAGGTCCCAGAGATTGCCGTAGAGATCGGAAAAGACCGCCACCGTGCCGTAGGCCTCGAAGCGCGGCGCCTCGCGGAACTCGACGCCCTTGGCGAGCATCGCCTGGTGATCGCGGGAAAAATCGTCGGTCTCAAGCAAGAGAAAGACCCGGCCGCCGGTCTGGTTGCCGATGCGGCTTGCCTGCTCTTCGCAGGATGCTTCCGCCAGGAGCAGCCTCGCCCCCTTGCCCGTCGCCGGCGCGACGGTGACCCAGCGCTTGCCGCCGCCGAGATCGACATCCTGGCTCAGCGCGAAGCCGAGCCGCTCGACATACCAGGCGATCGCCTCGTCGTAATTGGCGACGACGAGCGCGACGGTTGCAATGCTGCGCTGCTCGGCAAAGCCGCTCATTTGTTGCGAACCGCGAATTGGCCGATGATGCGGCGCTCGGCGATGTCGTAGACGAAAATCGAACGGCCGCCGTCGGCAAGCTCGGCGTCGATCGACAGGCGGTTGCCGGAGAGCGACTGGCTGATCACCTTGGCGCCGACGGGCAGCACGATGTCGCCCGAGAGCGGCGCACCGGCCGGAGCCTGGACATTGCCGGCGGGCGCCGATCCGGTCACCGGCGCGTTGCGGGCTTTGTAGACAAGCGCCCCGATCACCACCATAAGGGCGAGGAACAGAAGGCCGAGATTGACGATCATGAAGCGGACGAGCTTGCGGCGCACATTCTCGGCCGCGGGGTCGAGCGGCTTTTCCTCATCTTCTTCGGCGATCGGCCGGGCCATGGCTAAACAATCCGCAACGGGTTTCGATGAGCGCTCATAACGAAGAGAGTTCGACATTGATAGGGGAGGAACCGACGGACGATGAGTTGGCCGCAGGCGAAGCCACCGTGCTGGAAGCCGGCGCCGATGCCGCCGGCCAGCGCCTCGACCAGTGGCTTGCCGCCAAGCTCGGTCCGGAGCTCTCGCGCAGCCGCGTGCAGGCGCTGATCAAGCAAGGCGCGGTCTCCATCGCCGGCAGGAAGGTGCTGGAAGCCAAGCGCAAGCTGACGGTCGGTGAGACGATCGAGATCCTGGTGCCCGCTCCGGAGCCGGCAGAGCCGCAGGGCGAGGACATTTCCCTCGACATTCTTTACGAGGACGACGAGCTGATCGTCATCAACAAGCCGGCGGGACTGGTCGTCCATCCCGGCGCCGGCAACTGGACCGGCACGCTGGTCAACGCGCTGATCCATCACTGCGGCGACAGCCTGTCCGGCATTGGCGGCGTCAGGCGTCCTGGCATCGTCCATCGCCTCGACAAGGAAACCAGCGGCGTCATGGTCGTGGCCAAGACCGACCGCGCCCACAAGGCGCTGTCGGAAGCCTTTGCCGATCATGGCCGCACCGGCGACCTCGAGCGCGCCTATCTGGCGCTGGTCTGGGGCATCCCGCAACGGCCGACCGGCACCATCGAGGCTGCCTTGGGTCGCGCCGCCGACCGCGTCCGCCGCGCGGTGGTGCCTGAAAGCCGCGGCGACGCCCGCCATGCCGTCACCCATTTCAGCGTCGTCGAACGTTTCGGCGAAGGACAGCAGGCTTTCGCCACGGCAAGCCTGGTCGAATGCCGGCTGGAGACGGGCCGGACCCACCAGATCCGCGTCCACATGGCCCATATCGGGCACCCCGTGATCGGCGACCCGGATTACGGGCAGGCCTTCCGCACCAAGGCCAACCGGCTGCCCGAGCCCTTGAAAACCAAGGTCAAAGCCTTTCCCCGGCAGGCCCTGCATGCCTGGCTCCTTGAATTCCGGCATCCGACCACCCATCTAACGATGAGGTTCGAAGCGCCGATACCGGGAGATATGGAGGAACTCGTCGGCGACTTCCGAAAACTCTGAACCGACCCGCCACGAACAAGCTGCAAACCAGCCATCAAAAAACCTGACCGGCGTTGTTCACTTTAGCGTGACAGACTGTTTAGCGTTGAACAAATGCCTGTCTTTTCTGGTTTTGTTCCTATATACACAGGTTGTCGCGGATGAGCCTTTGGCATCCGTGACGAATGCCCGCCGCGTTTCGGGGGCATCCACTCCAAAGAGAGAGGGGCGCTATCATGGCCCAATCATTACCCAGTATCGTTTCCGGTGAAGGCGGTCTCGCCCGTTACCTGGAAGAAATCCGCCGCTTTCCGATGCTTCAGCCGCAGGAAGAGTACATGCTCGCAAAGCGTTATGCCGAGCATCAGGACACTACGGCTGCCCACAAGCTCGTCACCAGCCATTTGCGGCTCGTCGCCAAGATCGCCATGGGCTATCGCGGCTACGGCCTGCCGATCGGCGAGGTGATCTCGGAAGGCAATGTCGGCCTCATGCAGGCCGTGAAGAAATTCGAACCGGAGCGTGGTTTCCGGCTCGCCACCTATGCCATGTGGTGGATCAAGGCCTCGATCCAGGAATACATCCTGCGCTCGTGGAGCCTGGTCAAGATGGGCACCACCGCCAATCAGAAGCGTCTGTTCTTCAACCTGCGCAAGGTGAAGGGCAAGATCCAGGCGCTCGACGATGGCGACTTGAAGCCCGAGCAGATCGCCGAGATCGCCACTCGCCTCAACGTTTCCGAGGCCGAAGTGGTGTCGATGAACCGCCGCCTTTCGGGCGACGCTTCGCTCAACGCCCCGATCCGGGCGAGCGAAGGCGAGTCCGGCGAATGGCAGGACTGGCTGGTCGACGATCACGAGAGCCAGGAAGAGATGCTCATCGAGCAGGACGAGTTGGAAAACCGGCGCACCATGCTGTCGGGCGCCCTGTCGGTGCTCAACGACCGCGAGCGGCGCATCTTCGAGGCGCGTCGCCTGGCCGAAGAGCCGCTGACGCTGGAAGAACTCTCGGCCGAGTTCGACATCAGCCGCGAGCGCGTGCGCCAGATCGAGGTGCGCGCCTTCGAAAAGGTGCAGGACGCGGTCAAGGCGGCCGCCAAGCGCCAGACCCAGGCGCTGCGGACCATCGAGGCGCAGCCGGCGGCGTAAAGCCACCCGCGCACTGAGCAGCAAAACGGCGGCGCCAGAATCTGGCGCCGCCGTTTTTTTGGCGAAAGCGGTCGCGCGCCCCTTTCTCCCCGTCACTATACGGGGAGAAATGACCGGCAGGGCAATGAGGGGCAGCGTCGAGGCTGCGAGGTTATCGTTCAGGCAACAATCGCTTCACAGGCCGGCGCGCTTATCTTCGAGCGCCGCCCCTCATCCGCCCTTCGGGCACCTTCTCCCCGTGGAACGGGGAGAAGGAAAGGCTCAGGCCGTCGGCTGCTTGGTCTTCCTGAGGTACGGCAGCACCGTCTCATACGCGCCGAAACGCTTGATCGCGTCCTCGTTGGAGACGGCGGCGGTGATGATGACGTCGTCGCCCTGCTTCCAGTTGGCCGGCGTCGCCACCTGGTGCTTGGCCGTCAGCTGGATGGAATCGATGACGCGCAGGATCTCGTCGAAGTTGCGGCCCGTGGTCATCGGATAGGTCAGCGCCAGCTTGATCTTCTTGTCCGGGCCGATGACATAGACCGAGCGCACGGTGGCGTTGTCGGCCGGCGTGCGGCCCTCGGAGGTCTCGCCGGCGCCTGCCGGCAACATTTCATAAAGTTTGGCGACCTTGAGGTCCTTATCGCCGATCAGCGGATAGTTCACCGTCTGGCCGGTGGCGGTCTTGATGTCAGCCTGCCACTTCTCGTGACTCGATACCGGATCGACCGAGATGCCGATGATCTTGACGTTGCGCTTTTTGAACTCGCCTTCGAGGCCGGCCATGGTGCCGAGCTCGGTGGTGCAGACCGGCGTGAAATTCTTCGGATGGCTGAACAGCACCGCCCAGCCGTCGCCGATCCAGTCGTGGAATTTGATGGTGCCCTGCGTGGTTTCGGCCGTGAAATCCGGCGCGACATCGTTGATACGAAGACTCATGACCTATCCCTACCCTTTTTTATGAAACGATGGCCGGCGTGGCCGGCAAGCATTCTAAGCTACCACCATCGCGGCATCGGTCAAACGCCAGGAGCCATAACCTAGCTCGCTGCAGCCAAATATTTTTTTGGCGAGCACGGCGACGTTCGGCAGGATTTTTTCCGCTTTTGCGAGAGGGTGGGCCGCTCAGGCTTTCCTTATCGCGAGCGTCGCCGTGAGGTCTTCCATGCGCTGCGCGAGCGCGCCGAGCGCGGTCGTGAGCACGCTGTCGCTCTTGTCGGCCTTGGTCAGCGCCTCGTCGCGCGTCTTGCGCAAGGTCAGCACTTCGCTCTCCATGCCTTTGACACGCTTGGTGAGCTCCGAGAGCTCGTCCATCACCATGATGCCGGCCATGACGGTCAGCCGCTGATCGCCGATCTCGCCGAAGGAATCCTTCAGGTGCGAGACATAGCGGTCGAAGCGCTCGGCAAGGTCGATCAGATGCTCTTCCTGGCCTTCGTCGCAGGCCATGCGATACTGTTTGCCGTCGATGGAAACCGTGACCTGTGCCATTGCCTTACCTGTCCAGGACCGCGCGGATGGTTTCCATGGCGGTCACCAGCCGCCGCGACACTTCCTTGTTGGCGTCCTCCAGCCGCTCGGCGCGCGCTTCCGAATTGTCGAGCTCCTGCGCCAGGCGCGAACGATCCGCGTTCATGCGCTGCACCTCGGCCTCGGCTTCCGAATAATCGCGCTCATGCTCGAGCTTCGCCGCCACGGCGTTTTCCAGCCCTTCCATGGCCTTGCCCAGCCTGGCGATGACTTCCTTGAGGGTCGTTTCCCCGGTCATGGCTTCGTCCTATGCCCTGCCCATCACCGAATCGCACGCGTTCAGAATGCGTTACCTGGGAAAGATTAGGCGCCGGGTGAAGGGCGCGTCAACAAAGCTCTCGCGACTGTCCCCCGCTATCGCTAATGTAGGCGCCGGGTGCCATCACAAGCCCGGCAAAATCCATCCCGATTTGTTGACTAAAAGACCGCGCCTGCTATGTGTCGCGGCATCCTTTTCCAAGGGTTCTCCCCAGGCTCCAACTCACTTCCGGAGGAAGCATGACCTCGCGTGAACAACATGATCGGATGGCCAACGCGATCCGTTTCCTTTCCATGGACGCCGTCGAGAAGGCGAACTCCGGTCACCCAGGCCTGCCCATGGGCTGCGCCGACATCGCCACGGTGCTGTTCAGCCGCTTCCTGAAATTCGACGCCAAGGCGCCGCACTGGGCCGACCGCGACCGCTTCATTCTGTCGGCCGGCCACGGCTCGATGCTGCTCTATTCGCTCCTCTACCTCACCGGCTATGAGGACATGACGATCGACCAGATCAAGAATTTCCGCCAGCTCGGCTCCAAAACCGCCGGCCATCCCGAATACGGCCATGCCGCCGGGATCGAGACCACCACCGGCCCGCTCGGCCAGGGCCTCGCCAATTCGGTCGGCTTCGCGCTCGGCGAGCGCATCATGAACGCCGCCTTCGGCAACGACCTCGTCAACCACTATACCTATGTGCTGGCCGGCGACGGATGCCTGATGGAAGGCGTCTCCCAGGAAGCCATTGCACTGGCCGGGCATCTGAAGCTCAACAAGCTGATCGTCTTCTGGGATAACAACAACATCTCGATCGACGGTCCGGTGTCGCTCGCCGACAACACCGACCAGGTCGCCCGCTTCCAGGCCAGCGGCTGGAACGCCAGCCACATCGACGGCACCGATCCGGAAGCGATCGCCTATGCCATCGAGGCAGCGCGCCATTCCGACAAGCCGACGATGATCGCCTGCAAGACCACCATCGGCTTCGGCGCCCCGACCAAGGCCGGCACCAACAAGGCGCATGGCTCGCCGCTGGGCGCCGAGGAAATCGCCGGCGCGCGCAAATTCTTCAACTGGGACTCGCCGCCCTTCGAGATTCCGGCCGACATCCTCGACGCATGGCGGACCGTCGGCACGGGCGGCGCCAAGGCCCGCGCCGACTGGGAAGGCCGCCTGGCGAAGGCCGAGCCGAAGCTCAAGGCCGAGTTCGAGCGCCGCCTCGCCGGCAAGCTGCCCTCCAACTTCGACGCCGTCATCGCCGACTACAAGAAGCAGCTGTCGGCCGACAAGCCGAAGGTCGCCACCCGCAAGTCGTCGGAGATGGCGCTGGAAGTCATCAACGGCGCAGTGCCGGAAACCATCGGCGGCTCGGCCGACCTCACCGGCTCCAACAACACCAAGACCAGCCAGACCAAGAACATCACGCCCGACGATTACGGCCAGCGCTATGTCCATTACGGCATTCGCGAGCACGGCATGGCGGCGGCGATCAACGGCCTGACCCTGCATGGCGGCCTGATCGCTTATGGCGGCACCTTCCTGTGCTTCTCCGACTACGCCCGCCCGTCGATGCGTCTTGCCTCGCTGATGGGCATCCGCTCGATCTTCGTCATGACGCATGATTCGATCGGTCTCGGCGAGGACGGCCCGACCCACCAGCCGGTCGAGCATCTGGCGGCGCTGCGCGCCATCCCCAACCACAATGTCTTCCGCCCGGCCGATGCGGTCGAAACCGCAGAATGCTGGCAGATTGCGCTGGAATCCGAAAAGACGCCCTCGACGCTGGCGCTGACCCGCCAGAACCTGCCGACCGTGCGCACGGAGCACTCGGCAACGAACCTCTCCAGCCAGGGCGCCTATGAGCTGGCCGCCGCCGGCGGCGAGGCCGTGGTGACGATCTTCGCCACCGGCTCCGAGGTCGAGATCGCGCTTGGCGCGCGCGACCTGCTGGAAAAGCACGGCCATCCGACCCGCGTCGTCTCTGTGCCCTGCTTCGAGCTGTTCGACCAGCAGAGCGAAGACTATCGCGCCAAGACGATCGGCAACGCCAAGGTGAAGGTCGCGATCGAAGCCGGCATCCGCCAGGGCTGGGATCACCTGATCGGCACCGACGGCATTTTCGTCGGCATGCACGGTTTTGGCGCCTCCGGCTCGATCGAGCAGCTCTATCCGCATTTCGGCATTACCGCCGAAGCTGCCGCCAAGGCGGTCGAAGCCCGGCTACACGGCAACTAAGAATTGGCTCAGCCCGGCAACGTCGGTTGACGCTTTGCCGGGCTGGACCAACCTAATCGATTTAAATGCGACCTTCTGCGGCTGGATTCTTGCGCCTTCCGCCGTTATGACACTGCGGACCCATCCGCCCCAAGGGAGAGAACAATGACCGTCAGAGTTGCCATCAACGGATTTGGCCGCATCGGCCGCAACATCCTGCGCGCCATCCATGAATCCGGCCGCAAGGACATCGACGTGGTCGCCGTCAACGACCTCGGCCCGGTCGAGACCAACGCGCACCTGTTGCGCTATGATAGCGTGCATGGCCGCTTCCCGCATGAGGTGACCGTCGACGGCGACCAGATCTCGGTCGGCAAGGAGAAGTTCAAGGTCACCGCGATCAAGGATCCGACCCAGCTGCCCTGGAAGGAGCTCGGTGTCGATATCGCGCTCGAATGTACCGGCATCTTCACCGCCCGCGACAAGGCCGCCGCGCATCTCACCGCCGGCGCCAAGCGCGTGCTCGTCTCGGCCCCGGCCGAAGGCGCCGACCTCACCGTCGTCTACGGCATCAACCACGACAAGCTGACCAAGGACCACATCGTCATCTCGAACGCGTCCTGCACCACCAACTGCCTGGCGCCGCTGGCGGCCGTGCTGCACGAGACCGTCGGTATCGAGAAGGGCATGATGACGACGATCCACTCCTACACCGGCGACCAGCCGACGCTGGACACCATGCACAAGGATCTCTACCGCGCCCGCGCCGCGGCGCTGTCGCAGATCCCGACCTCGACGGGCGCCGCCAAGGCGATCGGCCTTGTGCTGCCCGAGCTCAAGGGCAAGCTCGACGGCATTTCGATCCGCGTGCCGACCCCGAACGTTTCGGTTGTCGACTTCAAGTTCATCGCCAAGCGCTCGACCTCCGCGCAGGAGATCAACGAAGCGGTCATCGCCGCGTCCAATGGCAAGCTGAAGGGCGTTCTGTCGGTCACCCATCACCCGAACGTGTCGATCGACTTCAACCACGACCCGCATTCCTCGATCGTGGCGCTCGACCAGACCAAGGTGATGGACGGCAACTTCGTCTCGGTGCTGTCCTGGTACGACAACGAATGGGGCTTCTCGAACCGAATGGGCGACACCGCCGTCGCCTTCGGCAAGACCATCGGCTGATCGCTCGTCAATTTACAGTTCAAAACGCCCGGCTTCGGCCGGGCGTTTTCGTTTAAGTCTCGGCGGATCAGCGCACCATGGTGACTAGCCGGAACACCAATCGCGTCGTCATTCCAGAATCCGCGGCTGAGCTTCGCTCCTGCTTCGCCCTGGAATGACGAAGTTTGGAAGCATTGAACCCAAAAAACATCCTGTTGCCTTGCACTGGTCATGTCTTCGCCCCACTCTCCCGTAAAGCCACAAACAGAGGGATTTGGAGGGGCAACAGCGGATGGAGCATGCGATCTATCTCGTGACGCTGGTCGGCACGGCGCTCATTGTCGCCGCCGCGTTTTCGAGCCTGATCGCCTTCCGCTTCGGCGCTCCGTTGCTGCTGCTCTTCCTCTGCATCGGGCTTGCCACCGGCGTCGACGGCCTCGGCATCGAATTCGACAATGCGCGGCTGGCTTATTTTGCCGGCTCACTGGCTTTGGCCGTGATCCTGTTCGATTCCGGTTTCGGCACGCCGCTCAACGCGCTCAGGCAAGCAGCCGGGCCGGCGCTGTCGCTGGCCACGATCGGCGTTATCCTGACCACAGCCATCTTCAGCGCCGCCGCTTCCTATGTTCTCAAGCTCAGCTGGCTGGAATCCTCCCTGCTTGGCGCTGCCGTCGCCTCCACCGACGCGGCCGCCGTCTTCTTCCTGCTGCGCGCCGGCGAGATCCATCTGCGCGAGCGCGTGCGCGCGACGCTCGAGGTGGAATCCGGCACCAACGACCCGATCGCCATCTTCCTCACCATCACCCTGGTCGAGATCATCGCCGCGCATGCCAACCCGGAAGCCAACGTGCTGGCCACCAACCTTTTGCTCGGCTTCCTCGCCAATATGGGGCTAGGCGCCATCATCGGCGTGCTCGGCGGCTTTGCCATCGTGCGTCTGGTCGAGCGGCTGAATCTCGATCACGGCCTGCTGCCCATCTTCGTGCTGACGCTATCGCTGATGGTGTTCGCGGCAGCCGGCGCCGTCGGCGGCTCGGGTTTCCTCGCCGTCTATCTTGCCGGGCTGATCGCCGGCAATTCCGACATACGCGCCGTCACCATCCTGAAGCGTTTCCAGGACGGCATGTCGTGGCTGGCGCAGATCATCATGTTCCTGATCCTCGGCCTGTTCGCCACACCCTCGCAATTCCCCGAAATCCTAGTGCCGGCGACCCTGCTCGGCCTGTTCCTGATCTTCGTCGCCCGCCCGGTCGCGGTCTGGCTCTGCCTGATCCCGTTCCGGCTGCCGCGTCCCGAGGTCGCCTTCGTCTCCTGGGTCGGCCTGCGCGGCGCGGTCTCGATCCTGCTCGCCATCACGCCGCTGCTCGGCGGCATCGAGCACGGCCGGCTGATCTTCAACGCCGCCTTCATCATCGTGCTGGTGTCGCTGGTGGTGCAGGGCTGGACGGTCGGTCCGCTGGCGCGCCGCCTTGGGCTGATCGTGCCGGCTCGTCTTGGGCCGCTGGACAAGGTGGAGCTCGAATTGCCGGGCTCGGCACATCATGAATTGCTCGCCTATCGCGTAGCACCCGGCAGTCCGGTGGCGCGAGGCGAGCGCATCCCGCGCTGGGCGAGGCCCTCGCTGGTGCTGCGCGACGGCCGCTCGATGCGCTTCCAGGACATGGGCCGGCTGGCGGCCGGCGATCAGGTCTACATCTTCGTACCGGACCGCTACCCGCGCCTGCTCGACAAGCTTTTTGCCAGCCGCGCCGTGGTCGATCCTGAGGATGCCGACTTCTTCGGCGCCTTTGCCGTCGATCCGGCCCGCTCGGCCGCGGAGCTGGAGGCCGCCTATGCCCCCGGCCTGTCCGAGGCCGAGCAGAAGCTCACCGTTGCAGCGCTCGTTACCGAGCGGCTCGGCGGCCGTGCCGAATATGCCGACCGTGTGATGATCGGACCGATCGAGCTGATCGTGCGCGATGTCGATGAGAAAGGCAGGATCACCGGCCTCGGCCTGTCCTTCGAGCCGACCGCGCCGGTCGCGCGCGTGCCGGTGTTCATGAGCGCCGGCGAGATCGGCGACCGCATCGCAGCGCTGATCCGCAGCTGGCGCAGGCCGGCGGCGAAGCAGGCAGCCGACGACGTGCCGGTCGACACCGTGGCGCCCGCACCGGACGGGCAAAAGGCAACCGGCGAAGGCTGATGTCTCACGGCGACATCATTTTTGCGCGCGCGCCATTGACGCGGCCCTTGCATCGTCTTCCGCGCCGAGTAAGGTCGCCGCGTTTTCGCTAGAGCAATTTC
Source organism: Mesorhizobium sp. CA16 (assembly GCF_020165175.1). NCBI lineage: Bacteria > Pseudomonadati > Pseudomonadota > Alphaproteobacteria > Hyphomicrobiales > Phyllobacteriaceae > Mesorhizobium > Mesorhizobium sp. CA16. The sequence continues at coordinate 79,276 of NZ_JAIUHP010000012.1, read as the reverse complement.
AGGAAAAGTGCGGGCGGTTTTCCGTCCGGATTGCGTCAAGGCACCAGGAAGGAACGACCATGGCCGGCTTCAAGACACTCGATGATATCGGCGCCGTCAGCGGCAAGCGCGTCCTGGTGCGCGTCGACCTCAACGTTCCCGTCGCCGACGGCAAGGTGACCGACGCCACTCGCATCGAGCGCATCGGCCCGACCATCGCCGAGCTCTCGAAAAAGGGCGCCAAGGTCATCCTGCTTGCGCATTTCGGCCGCCCCAAGGACGGCCCGTCGGACGAATTCTCGCTGGAGCCGATCGCCAGGGCCACGGCTGACGTTCTCGGCCGCCCGGTCGGTTTCGCCGCCGACTGCATCGGCGCCAAGGCCGCGGACGCCGTCGCGGCGATGAAGGACGGCGACGTCCTGCTGCTCGAGAACACCCGCTTCCACAAGGCGGAGGAGAAGAACGAACCGGCCTTCACCGAACAGCTCGCCGCCAATGGCGACATCTATGTCAACGACGCCTTTTCGGCCGCGCACCGCGCGCATGCTTCGACCGAGGGTCTGGCGCATCATTTGCCGGCCTATGCCGGCCGCACCATGCAGGCCGAGCTCGACGCGCTGGAAAAGGGCCTCGGCGATCCGGTACGGCCGGTGGTGGCCATCGTCGGCGGCGCCAAGGTCTCGACCAAGATCGACCTGTTGATGAACCTGGTGAAGAAGGTCGATGCGCTGGTGATCGGCGGCGGCATGGCCAATACCTTCCTTGCCGCGCGCGGCACCGATGTCGGCAAATCGCTCTGCGAGCATGACCTCGCCGGCACCGCCAAGCAGATCATGATCGAGGCGGCGGAAGCCGGCTGCGCCATCATCCTGCCTGCCGATGGCGTCGTGGCCAAGGAATTCAAGGCGGGCGCCGCCAGCGAGACCGTCGCCATCTCGGACGTGCCGTCCGACGGCATGATCCTCGATGTCGGTGCAAAGACCGTGCAGAGCGTCAACGACTGGATCGACCGCGCCGCGACGCTGGTCTGGAACGGGCCGCTCGGCGCCTTCGAGATCGAGCCCTTCGACCGCGCCACGGTGGCGGCGGCAAAGCATGCCGCGGACCGCACCAAGGCGGGCAAGCTGGTCTCGGTGGCCGGCGGCGGCGACACCGTGGCCGCGCTCAACCATGCTGGTGTCGCCGACGACTTCACCTATGTCTCGACCGCCGGCGGCGCGTTCCTCGAATGGATGGAAGGCAAGCCGCTGCCCGGCGTCGAGGTGCTGAAGCGGTAAACAGTCCGAGACCAGGCAAAGCCCGCGCGGCTTTCAATCGATTCTAGCTTTCCGGCGTCATTCCTTTGGCGGTAGTGTTCTGCTAGCGCGGAATAAACGCAGCGTAGGAGAGCACCCATGAGCGAACGTCTCGAAGATATCGCCGCCGCGATGGTGAGCGGCGGCAAGGGCCTGTTGGCCGCCGATGAGAGCTCCGGCACCATCAAGAAGCGTTTTGACGTCATCGGCGTCGAATCCACGGCCGATAACCGGCGCGACTATCGCGAGATGATGTTCCGGTCCAGGGAGGCGATGTCAAAATACATCTCCGGCGTCATTCTCTACGACGAGACCATTCGCCAGAAGGCCGCCGACGGCACGCCGCTCGTCGACATCATCAAGGCGTCCGGCGCCATTCCCGGCATCAAGGTCGATCTCGGCGCCAAGCCTCTCGCCGGCTTTCCCGGCGACACCATCACCGAGGGCCTGGACGGGCTGCGCGAGCGGCTCGCCGACTATTACAAGCTCGGCGCCCGCTTCGCCAAATGGCGCGCGGTGATCGACATCGACACCAGCAAGGGCGTGCCCTCGGCCAATTCGATCGCCTCGAACACCCACGCGCTGGCCCGCTACGCCGCGCTCTGCCAGGAAGCCGGCATCGTGCCGATCGTCGAGCCGGAAGTGCTGATGGACGGGGCGCATTCGATCGACACCTGCTACGACGTCTCCAAGGCGACGCTGGTCAAGCTGTATGACGAACTCTACGCGGCGCGCGTCATCCTGGAAGGGTCGATCCTGAAGCCGAACATGGTCATCTCCGGCAAGAAGTCCGGCAAGACCGACAGCCCGGAGGAAATCGCCGAAAAGACGATAAAGCTGTTCCGCGAGGTGGTGCCGTCGGCAGTGCCAGGCATTGCCTTCCTCTCCGGCGGCCAGGAGGACGAGGAGGCGACCGCCAACCTCAATGCCATCAACGCCATCGGCCCGCATCCTTGGAAACTGACCTTCTCCTATGGCCGCGCGCTGCAGGCCGCGCCGCAGAAGGCATGGAGCGGCAAGGCCTCGAATGTTGCCGCCGGCCAGGCTGCCTTCACTCACCGGGCCCATATGAACCATCTGGCGGCGCTCGGAAAATGGCAGCCGGCGCTGGAAAAGGCCGCCTGACGCCATCTCTGAGCAGTGCATAAAACCCGGGCCGGCAGCCCGGGTTTTTGCTTTTTGCGAGCCGCGTTCCCACTTGTCAGGCGCCGACCGCTATCGACCATGTCGGATCGCGCCGATGTCGAACGTCCTTGGCAGGAGAGGACAGGAGATGGTCATGCATCGCAATGCCGTGGTTTCGCGCGAAGACTGGTTCGAAGCGCATCGCAAGCATCTCGAGCGCGAGAAGGAGCTGACAAAATTCCGCGAGCTTATCGCCGCGGAGCGGCGGCAACTGCCCTGGTTCAAACTGCGCAAGGATTATGTTTTCGAGAGCGAAGCGGGGCCGAAGCATCTTGCCGAACTGTTCGCCGGCAAGAGCCAGCTCATCGTCTATCATTTCATGATGGCCCCGGGTTCCGACCACCGCTGCGAGGGCTGCTCGTTCCTCGCCGACCATATCGACGGCGCCAACCGGCACCTGAAGCATCATGACGTCTCGCTGGTTGTCGTCTCGCGTGCGCCGCTGCTCGAAATCCTGCCTTACAAGCAGCGCATGGGCTGGAAGTTCGACTGGGTGTCGTCCTATGCGTCCGATTTCAACTTCGACCTGCAGGTCTCCTTCACCGACAGGCAGATCGCGGCGGGCGAAACCACCTACAACTTCGAGAAGCGCCCGCTGCGGTCGAAAGACCTGCCCGGCACCAGCATCTTCTATCGCAACGAGTGCGGCGACATCTTCCTCACCTTCATGTCGCGCGCCCGCGGCGGCGATGCGCTGATCGGCGCCTACCACTATCTCGACATGACGCCGAAGGGCCGCGGCGAGACGGGTCCCTATCACAACCTGATGGACTGGGTGCGCCTGCATGACGAATATCGGGACAAAGACAAGGATCGGTCGGACTGCTGCGCGTGAACGGCAGGACGCGCCACTCGCGGGCGGTCCCACGAACAGGCCTATACCCAGTGTCCAAGCACCGCCGCCAGCGAGATCGCGGCCATCGCAAGCAGCGCCAGCTTCCAAAAATCGCTGCGCCGCTTCAGCCCCGGCCAGCCCAGCGGCTTGATGACCTGGATCAGCATGATGCCGCAGATGACAAGGGCGAGCAGTTTCGTCATGCCGCCTTTGACCAGCATCGATGGCGACTGTCAAAGCTGTTCTCGAGCGCACCCTCGGGCGGAGCATTCCTGACAGAAATAGGGCCTATTCGAACGCTGCGAGCGGCACCGCACCGTCTTTCTCCGCACCCTGCCAACTTCCTGACAGACTGCTGTCAGGAGGGGTGTGAGATACTCTTCCCATCCAAAAGAGAGGAGTGAGGTCATGAACGGTTTTACAATTCTGCGTAGTGTGCAGCATTATGTCGGCAGAATCCGCACCGTGCGCAACGAGATTCGCACCCAGCGTTTCCTGAACACCTTGCCGGCGGACATCCGCAAGGACATCGGCTGGCCGGACCTTTACCAGGGCCGCGTACGCGAAAACTGAAATTTCGCTGCCGCGACTTGGATTGTGGCGGCAGCGCGCCCAGATGTAATGGCGGCCAGCGATGTTGAGTTCAGGGAAGAAGCCTTTGTTTGCCGGTAGCTTCGCCGCAGCCTCCTGACAGTATGTTGTCAGGAGGCATGCGGTAATTGGAGCGGCTTCGATCCTGACAGCAACGAACATGGTTCGACGATCCGGAGTAATCCGCAATGGTGAGAAGCTGGAACGACAAGCTGGAACGCACCGGGCGTCAACCACATCAAGCCGTCGCCGCGACTGTCCTTCGGTGCGAAATTCATTGCCGCGCAGCGCAAGCGCGAAGGGCTTATGCCATAATCCTCGGGGGATCTAGCGATGCGTCGTGCTGACAGGCTTTTCCAGATCGTGCAGCATTTGCGGGGCGGCCGGCTGGTCACCGCGCAGAAGCTTGGCGCATGGCTCGAGGTTTCAGAACGCACCATTTACCGCGACATAGCCGACCTGCAGTCGACCGGCGTGCCGATCGATGGCGAAGCGGGCGTCGGCTACATGATGCGGGAGGGATTCGATCTTCCCCCGCTGATGTTCACACGTGACGAGATCGTGGCGCTGGTTGCCGGCGCCCGCATGGTGCGCGCCTTCGGCGGCGCTACGATGGCGAGGGCCGCCGACGAGGCGCTGGTCAAGATCGGCGCCGTGCTGCCCGACACCGAGAAGGACCGCATCGCCCGCACCGAGATCCACACGCCGATGTGGGTGGTGAGCGACGCCGCGCGGGAAGCGATCGACCTGATCGAGCGCGCCATCGAGAAGCGCCAGGTGCTGACCATCGACTATTCCGACGAAGCCGGCCGCGGCACCGCGCGCGACATCAGGCCGTTGGGGCTGTGGTTCTGGGGCAAGGTCTGGACACTGGTCGCCTGGTGCGAGATGCGCGACGATTTCCGCGCCTTCCGCATCGATCGCATCGCCTCGGTCGTCATTGCCGGCCGCATCTTCAAGCCGGAACGGGGCAAGCAGCTCGCCGATTTCTACCGCGCCGTCGAGCGCTCAGAGGATTACGGCATGGCCCCCGACCGCGCCGCGCGGACGTGACTTGCGCTTTTCTCCTTCTCCCCTTGTGGGAGAAGGTGGCCGCGAAGCGGCCGGATGAGGGGTGTTCCAGGGAACGCCGACGTCTCACTCCGCTGGAACACCCCTCATCCGTCTCGGCGCTATCGCGCCGATCCACCTTCTCCCACAAGGGGAGAAGGTAAGAGCGCTCATTCCTCGTCTTCGTCCTTGTTCTTCGACTTGAGCGCCGAAAGCTTGGCGAAGACGGCGTTTGCATCGAGCTCCTGGTCCTCGTCCTTCGGCTTCTCCGGCGCCGGCACCAGCCGTTCGGTGAGCGCGGCGGGCAGCAGCGTGTCGCCGACAGGCTGCGCCGGCTCGCGGCCGCGCGAGGCGCGGTTGACTTCGAGGTCCAGGTCGATCTGCGAGGTGAGGCCGAGCGTCACCGGATCCATCGGCTGCAGATTGGCCGAGTTCCAGTGCTTGCGCTCGCGGATCTGCTCGATCGTCGACTTGGTGGTGCCTACGAGACGGGCAATCTGCGCATCCTTGAGCTCGGGATGGTTGCGCACCAGCCACAAGATGGCGTTCGGCCGGTCCTGGCGCTTCGACAGCGGCGTGTAGCGCGGGCCTTTGCGCTTCGATTCCGGCACCCGCACCTTCGGCTCCGACAACTTCAGCCGGTAGTTGATGTCCTTCTCGCCGCGCGCGATCTCGTCGCGCGTCAACTGGCCGGTGATGATCGGGTCCATGCCCTTGATGCCCTGGGCCGACTCGCCGTCGGCGATCGCCTTGACCTCCAGCGGATGCAGCCCGCAGAACTGCGCGATCTGCTCGAAGGAAAGCGCGGTGTTGTCGACCAGCCAGACGGCGGTCGCCTTGGGCATCAGCAGCGAATTGGCCATATCAAAAATCCTTCTCGTTCGCCCGCGTTCCCGCGCGGGCGGTGGTTTTAGAGCCACCAAAATGGGAAATTCGCGGCCTGTATAAACGCTCCCTCCAATTTTCGCAATGTTTTTGGGAAGGGCCGATTCAAGGCCCTAAAAAGACAAAACCCGCTGGACGAGGTCCAGCGGGCTTGGAACCGGAAACAAAGCAAGCGTCTCGACGGCTCTGGCTTGCATGTCGCAGCCCGACCGCGAGGCCGGGCTGCGTCTGATTACACCGCCTGGCGGGCGATACGCTCGATGTCGGCCCGGTTGATGCCGAGGTCGCTCAGCTGGCGGGCATTGAGCTTGTTCAATTCGCGCACGGTCTCGTTGTACATGCGCCACTTACGGAAAGCACTGATCGGGTTCATGATGGTTCTCCAGTCGTTTGGTCAAATCGTTTGATGCCGCGTAAATAGGCACTCCTGCCCACAAATTGAACGGACGCTTTTGCATGGCCGCAATGCGTTTTGTGCAATGCAGCATTAAGGTTTCGTTCAGCTTGGAACCGGACACGCGCCGACGCCAAGATGGGTCGAGATTCAGGTCAGGCCGAGTCGAAAATGGTGGACTTCGAGAACCGGAGCGGAGCGTACTTTAGTACGTGAGGCACCGGAAGCGCAGAAGCCCGGCATTTGCAGGCCGGCCTCACCTGAATAACGACCCATCCTACTCCACGTCGAGGACGATCTTGCCGATATGCTCGCCCTCTTCCATCCGCTCGTGCGCCCGCCAGGCTTCGGTCAGCGGAAAGATCATGTCCATCACAGGAGCCACCTTGCGCGTGCCGAGCAGTGGCCACACCTGGGCCTCGAGCGCGGCTGCGATCGCCGCCTTGAACTCGACGGTACGCGGGCGAAGCGTCGAGCCGGTATGGGTCAGCCGCTTCACCATGATCTTGGAGAAGTCGGCGCTGGCCACGGCCCCGGCCTGCACCGCGATCTGTACGATGCGCCCTTCGACGGCCGCCGCATCGTAATTGCGCCCGACATAATCGCCGCCGACCATGTCGAGGATGACGTCGGCACCCTTGCCATCGGTCGCATCCTTCACGGCGGCGGCGAAATCCTCCGCGCGGTAGTTGACTGCCCGGTCGGCGCCGAGCTTCAGGCAGGCGTCGCATTTCTCCTTGCTGCCCGCGGTGGTGATCACATGGGCGCCGAAGGCCGAGGCGAGCTGGATGGCGGTGGTGCCGATGCCGGACGAACCGCCATGGACAAGCAGCGTCTCGCCTTTCTTGAGGCCGCCGCGCTCGAATACATTGTGCCAGACGGTGAAGTAGTTTTCCGGAACCGCGGCGGCTTCCGAATGCGTGAAACCCGCCGGCAGCGGCAGCACGCTGCCGGTATGAACCTTGACATATTCGGCATAGCCGCCGCCCGGCGTCAGCGCGCAGACCCGGTCGCCGATGCGCCAGCGCGATATCTCGTCGCCGAGCGCCGCGATTTCGCCCGACGCTTCGAGGCCCGGCAAGTCGGATGCACCGGGCGGCGGCGGATAGGCGCCCTTGCGCTGCTGGACGTCCGGCCGGTTGACGCCGGCCGCGTGCACCCGGATCAGCACTTCGCCGGGGCCGGGCACCGGCACGTCGCGCGTTTCCGGCTTGAGCACCTTTGGCCCACCCGGTTGCGAGATCGCGATGGCCGTCATCTTCGCCGGAATCTTCTGTCCGTCTGCCATGATATCGTGTTCTCCCTGTATCCCGGTCTATCGCCGCCCGTTTGCATCGGCGCCGCTGCCTGGAGCAGTTCGGGCGCTTGAAGAAGCGCCAACCTGCTCCAACTCTTTGTTCCTACGCTATTCCGGACGGAAAACCGCTACGCACTTTTCCCGGAATTGCTCTATGTATGCCGATTGCCAAATCAGGCAAATGGCCGAGTAAGAGAGGAGCGACGGATGGCGATCTTCGACGACGAACCCAGGAAAAAGCAGCGCCCGCACGAGATCGGCCAGGACCTGTCTTTGCTGTCCGTCGACGAATTGTCCGAGCGCATCGCATTGCTGCGCGACGAGATCGCCAGGCTGGAAGCCGAGCGCACCGCCAAGGGCGCCACCAAATCCGCCGCCGAGTCGCTGTTCCGCCGCGGATAAATTGTTCGGCGTGCTCTCTCGCCGCCGAAAAGCCCGAATACATCTGTCTTCAGGCCCTGCGTCTCGAACCCGGATCAAGCGATGTTTGCAACCTACAGACCGATCCTCTCGCTGCTGCGCGGCACCGCGTTCCTGCTCGCCGCATCCGGCCTGCACGGGCTGCTCCTGCCGCTGCGCGGTCAGGTGGAAGGCTTTTCGACCGCATCGCTCGGCCTGATGGGCACGGCCTGGGCCGGCGGCTTCGTCGCCGGCTGCTTCTTCGCGCCGCGCCTCGTGCGCCGCGCCGGCCATGTCAGGGCTTTCGGCGCCTTCGCCGCGTCAGGCGCGATCATCGCGCTGCTCACCGGCCTCATCATCGACGAATATTTCTGGATCCTTTTGCGCGCCTTCACCGGCTTCACCATGGCCGGGGCCTTCATGGTGATCGAGAGCTGGCTGAACGAGAAGGCCACCAACGAGAACCGCGGCACCGTCTTCGGCCTCTATATGATGGTCACCTATGCCTCGATCATGGGCGGCCAGATGATCGTCGCCGGCGGCGATGTTCGGTCGGCCTCGCTGTTCATGATCACCGGCATCCTGTTTTGCCTGTCGCTCATTCCGACGGCCGTGTCGACGCAGTCGCATCCCAAGCCCCTGCAGGACGTCAAGCTCGACGTCAAAGGCCTTTACGCCAACTCGCCGGTGTCGGCGGTGGCCTGCCTCCTGATCGGCATCGCCAATGGTGCCTGGGGCACGCTAGGCGCCGTCTATGGCGCGCGCGTCGGCATATCGACCGCCGAGATCGCGCTGATGATGAGCCTGGTCGTCATTTCCGGTGCCGCCATGCAGCTACCGGCCGGGCGGCTGTCGGATACAACCGACCGGCGCTTCGTGCTGGCCGGCGCAGCCTTCGGCGCCGCCCTGGTCGCGATGCTGATCTTCCTGATCGCGCCGCGTTCGGGCGTTTTCATCATCGTGATGACCGCCGCCTATGGCGCCTTCGCCTATACGCTCTACTCGATCGCCGTCGCTCATGCCAACGACCACGCCCGCTCCGAGGACTTCGTCAAGGTTTCGGGCGGTCTGCTCTTGCTCTACGGCTTTGGCACGATGATCGGCCCGCTTTTGGCCGCGGCCTTGATGGGCTCGGTGCGTCCGGAGGGGCTTTTCCTGGCAACCGCGCTCGCGCATCTCAGCCTCGCCGGCTACACGCTGCTGCGCATCCGCGCCCGCGCGCCGGTGCCGATCGAAGACCGCGATGCCTTCAAGACGCAGCCCGCAGACCGCGCGGTCACGCCCGAGGCCACGCGGCTCGATCCGCGCAGAAAGGTTGAAACCGATAGTTGAGATTCGCGAGACTTTGCCTCACAAATAAAGGCATGATGTTTTCTGACGCCTTTGTGGCGATAGCCGATCCCAACCGGCGCTATCTCTTGGAAGAACTCCGGCGCGGCCCAAAGACGGTGAACGAATTGGCCGCCGGATTGCCCGTCTCACGCCCGGCGGTTTCCCAGCATCTGAAGGTCCTGCTCGACGCCGGCCTGGTCAACGCCAAGCCCGAAGGCACGAGGCGCGTCTATACCGTCAGCAGCGCCGGCTTCCTCAGGCTCAATATCTGGCTCGACCAATTCTGGGAAACGGCGCCTGGGGAATAGTCTTTGGCGTTTGATGCATGTCGCTCGGAAGTGTGCAGCGGTTCTGAGACAACGACAGGCGTCAAGACCCAAAGCGCGATGCGCTTTGGCCGGAGCCCTCAGCTCCCAGTGCCGTCCCGAGCGCGACGAGCAATTCGCCGGTGCCGTGCTCGCGGGTGGCCGGTGAGTCGATGCCGTCGAAAAAGGCGCCCTGCTCCGTCAAGATGAGCCGCGTTCCCTTGCCTTCGGCGATGAGCTCGATCGTCGCAAGCGACACGGAGACTCGGGTTTCGCCGAACAGAAGCTCATAGCTGTAGACGATGCGCCGGTTGGGCACGATATCGTGATAGATCGCGTTGTAGAAATGCATCTGTCCGTCGCTGGGACAGCCGGCATTCACTTCCTTGCCGCCGACCCGAAAATCCATCTCATGCCGGCTGGGCATGGGGTTGTCGGGGTCAAAGAACCAGCGCTTCTTCGCCGTCGGATCGCTCAGCGCGAAATAGACCTTCTCCGGCGCCGCCGGATAGACGCGCTCGATGACGAAGGTGGAATGGACGACGGATCGTTCGCTCATGACGGGACCCTTCAGGTTTCATCTTTCGTTTCAGCGAGGAAATCGCCGAGGCGGTCGAGCCGACGCTCCCAGGCAAGCAGCCGCTCGTTGATCCAGTGCTCGGCGGCCCGAAGCGCCTGCGGCTCGATCCGGCAGGTCCGCACCCGGCCAAGCTTTTCGGTCCGCACCAGGCCGCTTGCCTCAAGCACGTTGAGATGCTGGACGACGGCCGACAACGACATCGCTAACGGTTCAGCAAGCTGGCTGACCGAAGCCGGTCCGCGCGACAGACGGTCCACCATCTGCCGCCGCGCCGGGTCGGCGAGCGCCTGGAACATCAGGTCGAGCTGGGCGGGATCGTGGAGCATCTCGCTCTAGCCGTTATTGTACGGAAAGAGCTTGAAGTAAGGTCCCGCTTCCTCGATCACCCGGGCGAAGGACGGGCGCGCGAGCAGCCGGTCGTGGTAGCGTTTCAAGGCCGGGAATTTTTCGCCGAAGGGCTCGACCTTGTTGGCGTAGAACAGCGCCGGCGAGGCGGCGCAGTCGGCCATGGTGAAGCTTTCGCCTACGGCCCAGGTCCTTGCCGCCATCTCCTCGTCGACAATGGCGTAGGAGTTGCGCAGCTGCGCGCGGGCCTCCTCGACCCCGAACGGATCGGTCTTGTCCGTCGGCCGCAGCCTGTCGCCGACGATCTTCTGCATCGGATGCTGCACGTAGAAATCGTAGAAGCGGTCTGCCTGGCGGACCTGCAGGGCGAGATCGATATCGGCGGGAATGAGCTCGACCGGCCCGGGGTAATGCGCGGCGAGATATTCGACGACGATGGTCGATTCCAGCACCGTGCGGTCCCGCGCATCGTCACGCAGCGCCGGCATCTTGCCGGTCGGCGACACTTTCAGGAATGCGGCGCGGGAAGCCTCGTCGCCGAGGTCGACAATGACCGGCTCGAATGGCGTGTCGTTCTCGTAAAGCGCGATTAGCGGCTTCCAGCAGAACGAGGCCAGCGGGTGGAAATGCAGCGTCAGGGACATTCCGGCTCTCTTTCGCATTCGGATAATCGATACTGAAGTAACTACTTCACTATTGTCGCGGACGGCTCGAGTCAAGCCGGCGTCTTGCCGGCGCTAGCCGTGTGCGGCGATGGCCTCGATGATCTGCGACCAGTCGTTGCGATGCAGTTCGTGGCCGCCCCCTTCGACCTTGACCAGCTTTGCGCCGAGAACCGCCTTGGCGAGCGCCTCGCCATGTTCGATCGGGAAGAGCGGATCGGCGGTGCCGTGGATGACGAGCAACGGCACGCGAAGATCCCGCACCGTGCGTTGCGGGCCTCCGCCTTTGAGCAGGAAATGATTGGTCGCGCTGACCAGCCCGCCGGAACGGCCGTAATCCTCCTCGATCATCTTGCGCGTCTGCCCCTCGTCCAACGGATGGCGAGTGCTGGCAATGGCACGGGCGTCCTTGACCATGAAGTCGATCACCTGCTCCCGCTTCGACCAGTCGACATTGCCGCCTTCGGCCGAGTGCTGCTTGTAGGCTTCGGTCGTTCCGGGCAGGGCGGACGTATCGACGCCGAGCGGCGAACAGGAGATCACGGTGAGCGCGCTGACGCGTTCGGGATATTTCAGCGCCACGCTCTGCGCGAGCATGCCGCCCATCGACATGCCGGCGACATGCGCCTTGGTGACGCCATGGTCGTCGAGCACGCGCATGGCGTCGTCCACCATGTCCTCGAATGTGTAGGACGGCGCGCCCGGCGGAAATTTGGTCGATAGGCCCGTGTCGCGGTTGTCGTAGCGGATGACGAAGCGGCCGCGCCCGGCAAGCTGCCGGCAGAAGGCTTCCGGCCACCACAGCATCGAAGCCATGGCGCCCATGATCAATAGGATCGGCGGATCTTTCGGACTGCCGAAGCTTTCCGAAATGATGTCGGGAAGCTGCGCCGCGTTAGTCATCTGCTCCTCCTATCCGATTGCAATTTGCAATCAGTTGCACGATAATCAAACCGATATCATAATGCAACTGGTTTTTCTGGAGAGTGCCATGAGCATCGACCGTCGGTCCGGCTGCCCGATCAATCTGTCGCTCGAAGTCTTTGGCGACCGCTGGAGCCTGATCATCCTGCGCGACATGATCTTTGGCGGCCGGCGCCATTTTCGCGAGTTGCTCAACGGCTCGCTGGAAGGCATCGCCTCCAACATCCTGGCCGACCGGCTGAAACGGCTGATGGAGCTTGGCCTGCTGACCAAGGCCGACGACCCCAGCCACAAGCAGAAGGCGATCTACAGCCTGACCGAGATGGCGATCACCCTGGTGCCCATCATGGCGCAGCTCGGCGCCTGGGGACGCGTCTGGCTGCCGGTCACGGAAGAATTGTCGATCCGAGCCGAGCTGCTCGAAAAGGGCGGCCCGCCGCTATGGGACCAATTCATGGACGAACTGCGTCACGAGCATCTGGGCGCGCCATCCAAGACGCCGCCGGGCACGCCAACCGTGCGCCAGCAACTGCGCGCTGCCTACGAGGAAGTGGTCGCGCGAAAGGCTGAGGCGGTTGCAGGTTGAGGCGGGGCGAAGAAACTTCGTCATTCCAGGGCGAAGCAGGAGCGAAGCTCCGTCGCGGAGACCCTGGAATCCATGCCGTTACCTTGGCCAGGCAATGCAGCGGAGCAGAATTCTGCACCGCGGCAACGCTTCGAAGTCACGGAATGGATTCTATGGTCTGCGCGCGTCGCTTCGCTCCTTGCTCCGCCATAGAATGACGACGCGATCAATGTGCTTCGCCAATCGCGAAGTCATGCAAATTAAAAATTCTATGCGTCAGTTCAAATTGATATCCCGGCTGGCCGACCGCATCGACACCGAGAAGCCGGCCAGAACGTCGAACAGCGCGATGACCATCAGCGTGAAGAACACCGAATGCGCCGCGCCTTTCACCAGCAGGAATTCGACCAGGAAGGCGATGAAGACCAGCGTCGACAAAAGGTGATCGAGGATCGAGGCATTGGTCGTGCGCACTGATTTCGAGATCTCGACGAACAGGAAGATCAGCCCGATCAGCACCATCAGGTCGCCCAGCGTCATCGAGAACACGCCGCCCGACATCATGCGGAAGGAGAACATCTCGGTCGTCCAGGGATCGTCGCCGCCGCCGAACAATCCCAGCAGGCCGAGATTGTAGAGGACGAAGGGCACGATCAGCAGCGGGATGGCACCGAACATCTGGGCGACTCCATGGGCACCCTTTTGTAAAATCCGCGGCAGGCGCGCCGTCAAGGCTTTTCGCCGGCGGCGGCGAACACGCTCTAAGACCTAATGAAATAACAATGTCAGCCGGTTGTCCGGCTTTTCTGCAGCCTGCGAGGCCCAGGCCTCCATCAACCAAGGGCCGCACGCAAAAAGACCGGCCAGAGGCCGGTCTTTTGAAACGTCACGAACCGCGGAAGCTTCTCAGCTTTCCTTCGGCTCAAGAACCTGGCGGCCGCGATACATGCCGGTCTTCAGGTCGATGTGATGCGGGCGGCGCATTTCGCCGGAATTCTTGTCCTCGACATAGGTCGGGGCCTTGAGCGCGTCGGCCGAGCGGCGCATGCCGCGCTTCGACGGAGAGGTTTTTCTTTTTGGAACGGCCATGGATATGCTCCACTACATGGTCAAAATGCCCCGGCAACCCTCGCGAAAGGGCCGCATCGAGGCCATAATCTGAGAAAGTCGGGTGCCTATACACGCCTTGCGCCGTTTTGGCCAGCGCCGGCGCGAATTTTTTTGCCGCAGGAGGACAGGAACTAGTGTGTCGAGATTCAAGTCAGGCCGAGCGGAGAACGGTGGCCACCGAGAACCGGAGCGGAGCGTACTTAAAGTACGTGAGCACCGGAAGCGCAGGTAGCCGCCGTTCGCAGGCCGGGCTCACTTGAATATCGATGTACCTAGTCAAGGCAGCCGACATAGGCGCCTGACCTGCTCGCGCGCCGCTCGATCAGCGATGCCAGCCGCCGCAGGCCCGGCCCCGGCCTGGCGGGATTGCGCGCGATCGGGTTGGGCAGGCTGACGGCAAGTAGCGCCGCCTGCCGGCGCGACAATTGCTTGGCAGAAACGCCGAAATGATGTCGAGCGGCGGCCTCGATGCCGTAGATGCCCGGCCCCCATTCGGCGATGTTGAGATAGATTTCCATGATCCGCCGCTTCGACATCAAAGCATCGAAATAGACGGCCAGGGGCAGCTCGACCACCTTGCGCACGCTGCCCAATGGGCGCGACCACAGAAAAAGGTTCTTCACCGTCTGCATGGTGATGGTGGAGGCGCCGCGCGTCGCCTCGCCGGCCAGCGCGTCGTCGACCACGCCGCGCAACTCGCCCAGATCGACGCCGCGATGAAAGCAGAACTGCCCGTCCTCCGACATGATCACCGAATGCGCCAGCACCGGCGCCACGTCATCGATCGACACCCAGCGCCGGTCGTAGCCGGAAAAAGTCACGAGGTCCTTCAGCATCAGCGTCGAGACCGGATGCACGAAAGGTGGCAGATAAAGGAAGGTGAGCACGACCGGTATGATTGCCAGCACGAGCGCCACGACCAGGCAACGCCGGCCAAGCCGCTTGAGACCGGCGCGGTTCAGGCGCCGACGTCGCGCCATGTCCAGCCCTTCGCTTTCATATTCGACGATCGGTTCCGTCAAGCCGTCCACCCGTGCCTCGCCTCCTCCGGCATAAAGGCGCGAGCCTGCTTGCGCAATGTCTGAGTGTCGGCTACCGGTCCCGGCCATGGGCAAAGACGACCAGATCGCCTTCGAATCCGCGCTTTTCATGCGCGCCGCCGCGGTCGAGACCGAGCTGCGGCGGATCCTCGACGCGCGTCCGCTCACCAGTGAGATCGTGCGGCCGGAGCGCCTGATGGCGGCCATGCGCCATGGCGTGCTCAATGGCGGCAAGCGGCTGCGGCCATTTCTGGTCATGGAAAGTGCCGCGCTGTTTTCGGCCGATAGCGAGGCGGCGCTGCGCGTCGCCGCGGCGCTCGAATGCGTGCATTGCTACTCGCTCATCCATGACGACCTGCCTTCCATGGATGACGACGATTTGAGGCGCGGCCAGCCGACGGTGCACAGGGCCTTCGACGAGGCGACCGCGGTCCTCGCCGGCGACGCGTTGCTGACCTTGGCCTTCGACGTCGTCGCCGACGATGCGACCTTGCTGGCGGCGGAGCGCCGCGCCACTCTGGTCCTCGCCCTTGCCCGCGCGGCCGGTGCCGGCGGCATGGTCGGCGGCCAGATGCTGGACCTGGAAGCGGAGCGCGAACGGCCGGACGAGGCGGGGATCATCACGCTGCAGGCGATGAAGACCGGCGCGCTGATCCGCTTCGCCTGCGAAGCCGGCGCGATCGTCGCCGGCGCGCCTCCTGCCGACCGCGAGCGGCTGGCGGAGTTCGGCTCGGCGATCGGCCTTGCCTTCCAGCTCGCCGACGACCTGCTCGACCTGACCGCCGACGCAAAGCAGATGGGCAAAGCCACCAACAAGGATGCGGCCGCCGGCAAGGCGACGCTCGCAGCACTGCACGGTCCCGGCTGGGCGCGCGGCCAGCTCCACGGCCTCATCGACCAGGCGCATGCGCTGCTCGAGCCCTATGGCGAGCGGGCTGAGCTGCTCAAGCAAGCGGCGACCTTCGTGGCGACGCGCAACAGCTGAACTGTGGCGCGGCGGGCCCCATTGCCGAAACCGACAACAGCTCCGATTGTTCGCTATGTTCGAATACTGCTGTCGATGGCCGGGTGATTATCCGGCATCCGCAGCAGTCTATATCCGCTCCAGGACAACGAACGGACATCATCGGTCCGGTCGCTGACGCCTCCCCGGCCCTCCGTCCAGAGCCGTGAAATCCACCGGAAGGAACCTGGAAATGCCCTTTGCCAACTTCAAGATGCCCGAGGCCGCCCTCACAAAGGCGCAAAAGGAAGACCTCGTCCACAAGACCACGCAGATGTTCGTCGACTATTTCGGCGAAGGTGTACGCCCCCACACCATGGTGCTGATCGAGGAAGTTCCCGACGGAGGCTATGGCCGCGCCGACGAGGTCTTCATTCTTCCCGACGCCTACCGGGCCGAGGATAGTGCCTGACTTGAACCGGGCGAGTCGCTTGCCGAGCGGCACGCCCAACTTTCCGTGTCGGAGCCGACACTCGCTTTCCCTTGGATCAGCCCCGGTTCGGCAAGCTCCGCAGGAAATCGATCATCGCGGCGTTGACCTCGTCCGGGCGCTCCTGCTGGGTCCAATGCCCGCAGCCGGGCAGCATCAGCGTATCGCGGATTTGCGGGACGAAGTTCCTGAGATTGGCCAACAGTTGATCCATGCCGGGGAAGGCGACCACAAGGTCACGGTCGCCCGCTGCGTAGAGAGCGGGAACCTTGATCCGCGCGCCGGCAAAGGGCGCCATCAGTTCCCAGTTCCGGTCGATGTTGCGGTACCAGTTGAGACCTCCGGCAAAGCCGGTGCGCTGGAACTCGCCGGCGTAGAAATCGCTGTCGCTTTCGCTGAGCCAGTGCGGCAGACTTGCAGGAACCTCGGCGGCTTGCAGGAGCCCTCCGCAGTGCGGGACCATGGCAATTCTGGCGCCGCCCTCCGAAGCGTCTCCCGACACTGCGTAAAGCATGGCGCGCACCGTGGCCCGCGGGTCCCGTTCCAGCTCCGCCTCGGCAATGCCGGGTTGCTGGAAATAGAGCTGGTAGAACTGGGACTCCGCCGTTCGCGGCATGAGGCTGGTCGGACGCGCATTGCCGCGCGGCCGGAACGGAACGCTGAGGCCGATGACGGCATGGAAGCGGTCCGGCCGCAGCAGCGCGGCATGCCAGGCCACCACCGCACCCCAGTCGTGGCCGACGATGACAGCGCTGGGAACCTCGAGGGCGTCGAGAAGACCCACCATGTCGCCGACCAGATGAAAGAGTGTGTATTGGTCGATCGCTTCCGGCCGGTCGCTCTTGCCGTAGCCTCGCATGTCGGGGGCGACGGCACGGAAGCCCGCTGCTGCGAGCGCGCCCAGCTGATGCCGCCAGGAATACCAGGATTCAGGGAAGCCATGGCACAAAAGCACCACCGGCCCTTCGCCCTGCTCCGCGACATTGAGGCGGATGCCGTTGGTCTCAACTATCCGCTGTATAGGTTCGCTCACGGCCGCTTCTCATGATCGCGTTCCACCTCTGATCAATGGCGAAAGGCCAGACGCCGCAACGGGTGGCCGAGCCAGCGGGGTGCCAAGTTTTGGAGGCGCGCATCTTCCATTGACTGTCTCAGGGGCGGTCGCGGCAGTCAATATCCGACATGGTCACGTAGCGCCACGGCGTCCACCCACTTGAATAGTTCTGGCGATGCGCGTCCATTCGTGCAGGATCGCTGACTGACGAGGCGGGGAACCAATGCTTAAGCTGAAAGCCTGGCTGGCCGATTATTGGGTCATCGGTGCAGGGTTCATGGCAGCATCGCTCATAGCGGCCGCGCCGGTCTTATCGCTTCCGCTGCCGGTGTTCCTGATCTTCCTGCACAGCCCGTTTTACATGGTCCACCAGGTCGAAGAGCACGCCGGCGACCGATTCCGCAAATTCGCGAACGAGAATGTTTTCGGCGGCCGTGACGCCCTTACCGTCGCCTCGGTTCTCGTCATCAACCTGCCGTTTGTCTGGGGCATCAACCTGCTGGCTCTTTATGCGGCATTCCTGTGGGGACCCGCCTGGGGCCTGGTTGCCCCGTATGTCATGATCGTCAACGCGCTCGCGCACCTCGTCACATCGGCGCGGCTCGGCAAATACAATCCCGGCCTCGTCACCAGCGTCATTTTGTTTTTGCCGCTGAGCGTCGTCACGATCTGGATGATCGGCCGGACGGGAGGTCTTGTCCCGCAATTGATCGGCGCAGCTCTCGCGATCCTGCTTCACCTGGCGATCATTGCGGTCGTGGCCGCCCGATACCGCTCTCTCGTCGTCACCTCACAGCATCGGCGACGTCATCAGTCTTGATCATCGGCAAAACGGCCCTTTGTCCTCAACCGCACCACATTCGCGCTGGCCGGCTGTTCCGGCTCGGCGCTCTGCGCGGCGACTGCCATATCGGCCCGGGGCAGATAGATCGTCACCGTCGTGCCCTTGCCGACTTCGCTTTCAATTGTGACCGCGCCGCCGGACTGCTGCGCCAAGCCGTAGACCTGGGCGAGGCCGAGACCTGTACCCTTCTCGGGCCCTTTGGTCGTGAAGAACGGTTCGAAAACCTGCGGAAGCACGTCTGCCGCAATGCCGATGCCTGTGTCGGTCACCCGCAACGCGACGAATTCACCTTGCAGGCCGGCTGCGTTATCCTCGCTCGACAACAGCACGTTCTCCGCCGTTATCGTTACCAGGCCACCGTCTGGCATGGCGTCCCGCGCGTTGAAGGCAATGTTGACGAGACCAAGCTCCAGTTCGCCGGGGTCGACCTTGACTGGCCAGGTTTCGGGTCCGACAGCGGCGACCAATTTCACCGATTTGCGCATGGAGCCCGCTATCATTGCACGGACGGCTTCCACGCGCTCTGCCAGCGAGACGACCTCGGCGCGGGCAGCCTGCTTGCGCGAGAATGCCAGCAACTGGCGTGTCAATGCGGCGCCGCGCTGGAGTGCAAGTTCCACGGATTCGGTCGCGCGCTTCATTTCGGGATCGGCACCGACCTTCTTGCCCAGGCGAACAAAGCTTTCGACCACCGTCAGGAGGTTGTTGAAATCATGCACGATGCTGCCGGTCAGTTGGCCGAGCGCATCCATTTTCTGCGTATGAACGCGTTGCGCTTGCGCCTGCCGGCGTGCGATCTCAGCATCGCGTCGATCGGTGATGTCGCGCGTGATCTTGGCGAAACCGATCAGCTCTCCCCGCTCGTCGCGGATCGGATCGATCACGACATTCGCCCAGAACAGCGTCCCGTCCTTACGGACGCGATGGCCCTCGGTCTCGAAGCGTCCATCCCGTGTTGCCGTATAGAGCGCGCGGCCAGGTAAACCGGCGGCGCGGTCGTGCTCCGTGTAAAACCGGGAGAAGTGCTGACCGATGATTTCCTCGGCCGCATAGCCCTTGATGCGCTCCGCACCGGCATTCCAACTGGTCACCAGCCCATTTGGATCAAGCATGAAGAGCGCATAGTCGGTCACGCCGCTCACCAGAAGGCGGAACTGGCGCTCGCTTTGGCGCAAGGCTTCGTGCGCCGCACGGCGTTCGGTGATGTCGCGCGTGACCTTGGCGAATCCTTGGAGTCGGCCTGCGTCGTTGTGGATCGGGGTAACGACAACGGATGCCCAGAAACGGCTGCCATCCTTGCGTACGCGCCAACCCTCGCCTTCATATCGTCCGTTCTGCACGGCTGCTTCGAGGACCCGAAGCGGCGTGCCTTTTGCGCGTTCTTCACGAGTATAGAATTTGGAAAAATGCTGGCCCACGATTTCCTCGGCAGCGTAGCCTTTCAGCCGCTCGGCGCCGGCGTTCCAATTGGTGACCACGCCGCTTGGATCGAGCATGTAGATGGCATAGTCGGTCACCCCGTCGACAAGGATGCGGAAGCGCCGCTCGCTCTGCAGCAGCGACTCATGCGCGGCGACGCGCTCGGTGATGTCTCGCGTGATCTTCGCGTAACCCAAAAGAACGCCGTTGCGGTCCAGTACCCGTTGAACAAGGCCGCTCGACCAGAACCTGGTTCCGTCCTTGCGCACCCGCCATCCTTCGGCCTCGTATCTTCCCTCCGCCTTTGCCGCGGCAAGCATCCTGCTCGGAACCCCATTCGCCTGATCTTCGACTGTGAAAAATCGGGAAAAATGCTGCCCCAGGATTTCCGAAGCCGCGTAGCCCTTTATCTTCTCGGCGCCGGCATTCCAGCTGGTGATGAAGCCATCTGCATCAAGGGTGTAGATCGCGTAGTCGGCGACAGCGTCGATGAAGAGTTCGAGGCGGCGGCTGTCGGAAAGGTGTTGCGCGTCGGCTGTGGTCAGTGGCATTGTCGAACCCGCATTACGCTCGCATCAGGCAGTTCGTCCGGTGACGCGTCTGCAACATAAGCGTGCCTATCCTGCATAGCAACGAGCTTGGATCAATGGCGACATATTCATCCGCTCTCGCAGCCAATCTCAGAAACCCAGGTTATTTGTACAGCTTTGCTCCGGAAAACGAGCCTGGAGATGACGAGGAAAATCCCGTCTCTCACGAACTCGGCTCTGCCGAGCATGACGAACTCCCGTATAGGGTCGAGTTGTGGAACGCCGCCAAGAACGGTGTCGAACAAGTCCTCGCCGTCACGGCAAATGCCAGCATCGGCTACGCTGCCTATTACGCAGCGACGCGTGAGCACCCGGACCGCTACGTCACCTTGCGGCACAAGAACAATTTCGTTTCGAGATGGAACGGTCCGGCGAATTAGGCAGGGGCCTGTCTATGACACGGAGCGCCAACTCTTCCCGTTCGGCCGAAGCGCTGCCCTATCGTATCGAACTCTGGCACGCCGACAGCCATGAGGTCATCGAACGGGTTCTCGCACGCGCCGTTACAGCCCAGCTTGCCCGCGCCATTTTTCAAGCCGCAAGGGACGAGCATCCTCGACGGCGGATCACGCTGCGCAAGGGAAACCGTATCCTCTCCGATACGACGGATTGACGATCTGCCGTCCGGTTTCAAAGCGCTGTCCGGAGGTCCAGTGCGCTAGGCCTGTCTGTCGCGGACAGCGATACGTCGCCTTTGTCAGAAGCTGCGACAAGGCCACCCTCCTCCAACGAAATCTTAATGTAAATCAAGCGTAATCCCGACCATTAAAATTGTGCGTATGTGTTGGGGTTGCGCATGCCGGAATATTCTTCCTTCCTCCGGTCGATCCGGATCCGCTACATTTCGGGATTGCTTGTCTTCGCGCTGGCCTCGGCCGCCGTCATGTTCGCGCTCAACCGTGTGAATTCGTACCGCCACGAGGTCGATGCTCTCAGCGGCAATTTCGTCATCTTCGCCCGCGACCTGCGCAACGCCACCAATTTCGCCGAGACCACCGGCACCGCCTGGCGCAGCGAGACGCGCGATGCGTTGGCGACCGCCGCGCGCGGCCATTCCGAACGCCTGATGGGCGAGATCGGGATCCTGAACGCCCAGCTTGCCGCGATCAGGCCGCGCCTGTCGAACAACACCGTCAACGCGCTGGACACCGCTTCGGTCAATGATGACCTGTTCTGGTCGGCGCGCGATATGGTGCGCAACTTCAACTTGATGGCAGTCGCCCAGAAGGTCGACGAGTGGAGCTACCGCGAGATCCGTAACCAGAATGACCTTTTCGCCCAGCCGATGCTGGTGAAGGTGCGCACCGCGCTCGACGAGGAGCGCCGCCTCGCCGATGCTTCCAGCGACCGGCTGCTCCTGTGGGCGAGCGGCCTGCTGTTCGCTGTGCTCGCTATCGCGGCGTTTCTGATCTTCCGGCCGATGGAGAATGCGATCCGCCGCGCCTTCGCCGAGACCGCCGCATCTTTGTTCAAGGCCGAGGCCGCCGACCGCGCCAAATCCGAATTCCTTGCCAATATGAGCCATGAGATCCGCACGCCGATGAACGGCGTGCTCGGCATGGCCGAGCTGCTCGCCAAGACGGAGCTGACGCCGCGCCAGAAGACCTTCACCGACGTCATCGTCAAATCCGGCAACGCGCTGCTCACCATCATCAACGACATCCTCGATTTCTCGAAGATCAATGCCGGCCAGCTGACGCTCGACCCCGCCCCCTTCCGCCTGGCGGAGGCGGTCGAGGATGTGGCGACCCTGGTGTCGGCGCGCGTTGCCGAAAAGAACCTCGAGCTCATCGTGCGCGTCGACCCGCGCCTGCCGGCCTTCGTCGTTGGCGATGCCGGGCGCTTCCGCCAGATCGTCACCAACCTGCTCGGCAACGCAGTGAAGTTCACCGAGAAGGGCCATGTCCTGATCGATGTCGGCGGCGACGTCGTCGACGGTGTGGTCCAGCTCAAGGTCCGCGTCGAGGACACCGGCATCGGCATCCCGGCCGAAAAACTGCAAAGCGTGTTCGAGAAATTCGCCCAGGTCGACGGCTCCTCGACCCGCCGCCATGAAGGCACCGGCCTTGGCCTTGCGATCGGCGCCCGGCTTGTCGACCTGATGGGCGGCAAGATCGGCGTCGAAAGCGAGATCGGCCGCGGCTCCGTGTTCTGGTTCGCCGTGCCGCTGCCGGCGCATAGCCAGCAGGCGCGTGACGAGCTGGTGCCGGTCGATGTCACCGGCGCCCGTGTGCTGGTCATCGACGACAATCCGGTCAACCGCGAGATCCTGCTGGAGCAGCTCAGAAGCTGGAGCTTCGACTGCGCGGCCGCCGAAAGCGGCGCGGTCGGCCTCGCTTTCCTCGACCGCGCCTGCCAGCTCGGCGCCTCGGTCGACTGCATCATCCTCGATTACCAGATGCCCGGCATGAACGGCGCCGACGTCGCCAGAGCCATCGCCGCCGACAGCCGCCTCTCCTCCATCCCCGTCGTGCTGCTCACCTCGGTCGACCAGGTCGATTTCGGCCGCATGGTGATCGATTTCGGCATCGTCGCGCATCTCACCAAGCCGGCGCGTTCGGCGGTGCTGCTGGGCACCGTGATCGCCGCCATCCAGAAGGCGCGCACGCAAGGCGCCAAGGCGCATTTCGTGCGCGAGCCGGTCGCAGCCCAGGCGGCCCCGCCAGCCTTCACCGTCATCCGCGGCCCGGCCGTGCCGGTCCCGGCGGCACCGGAATCGACGGCAGCGCCGAGCGGCCCGATCGATATCCTGATCGCCGAGGACAATGACGTGAACCAGCTGGTCTTCGGCCAGATCCTCAACGGTTTTGGCCTCAGCTATCGCATAGCCGGCAATGGTCGGACGGCTGTCGAGATGTACCGCTCGTTGCGCCCGCGCCTGGTGCTGATGGACGTCTCCATGCCGGAGATGAACGGTTATGAGGCGACGCGCGCCATCCGCGCCATCGAAGAGCAGAACGGCGATCACACGCCGATCATCGGCGTCACCGCGCATGCGCTAAAGGGCGACCGTGAAAAATGCATCGAGGCAGGCATGGACGACTATCTGCCGAAACCGGTCTCGCCCGACCGCCTCGGCGCCAAGATCGGCACCTGGCTCAGCGAGACCGTGGCGGCGAAGACGGCTTAAGCGTCAGGCGCCAGGTGCGTTCGGCGGCCACCGCCGAGTTCCTTCGCGCCCCCTCTGCCCTGCCGGGCATCTCCCTCACTTGGGGGGAGATCGGCAGTTCCGGCGCTTCGTCCGTCCGTTGGAGATTGGCGAAAGCAAACGTGACGGCCAATCTCCCCCTTGTGGGGAAGATGTCCGGCAGGACAGAGGGGGGGCGCTGTTCGGCCGACTCTGAACCAGCTCTTTTCGAGCCTTCAGCCCCGCCGGAACGGATACAGGAATTGCCGCCAATAGCCTTTCGGCACCGGATGGCCGTGAATGCCATAGCCCTTCGGCCACCGTCCCTCGGGCAGATGGTAGGTGCCGAATAGCCGGTCGAGCAGCGGAAAATGGATGGCGAAGTTGACGTCGATTGCCTCTTTCTCGAGCCCGTGATGCCAATGATGGAAGCGCGGTGACACCAGCACCTTTTCCGCCGGACCGAAGCTCGTTCCGATGTTGGAATGGATGAAGGACGAATAGACGTAGACGATCAGGATATAGGTCTGGATCGCCGATTCATCGAAGCCCAACACGAACATCGGCGTCGCCGTCAGGCTGCGCAGCACGATGATTTCCAGGAAATGCATCCGCGCGCCGGCGATCCAGTCCATCGACTTGGCTGAATGATGCACGGCGTGGAAATTCCACAGGAATGGGATGCGATGGAAGGCGCGGTGCACCCAATATTGGGCGAGATCGGTCAGGAACATCACCGCCAGCAGCTGCACGATCCAAGGCAGGTCGTGGACCCAGGCGCGCACCGACCCAAGACCGCCTTGCGCATTGACGAAATTGGACGGCGCGAGCGTCAGGTAGGTCAATATTTGCACCAGCAGCGACGAGACCAAATAGTAGAACAGGTCCTCGCGCCATTCGTCGCGGAACACGGTCTGGCCCTTGCTGCGGGCAAAAATGCGCTCGAGCGGAACGAATAAAACCCCCATGAACAGGGCGTTCAGGATGAAGAAGTCGAGACCGAAGAACACCCCCTCGATCCGCAACTCGTGACGCACCGGCAGCATGCCGACGAGCGAGGCCAACAGCACGGTGACCATCGCCGCCACGCCAAGGGTCTTTTCCCTGCGCAGCATCATGCTCAGAATGGCCAGGATGTAGCCGGAGATAAGCACGAAATAGAGGACCGGCTTGAAGAACAGCATCTGGTGGATCGGAGCCAGGTCCGGCATCGAGGTCAGCGATGGATAGCGCAACACGATGACCATCAAGAGGGCGGTGATGCCCGCAAGCAATGCGATCGAGCCGGACAGCCAGCCGGACCCGAATGGCCGCTTGGCGCGCGGCGTCTCGAGTTCGCCGACAACCTTTTTTAGGAAATTCTCCTCCGGCATGATGCTCCCCCTCATAAGATCATGAATAAAAATGGGCCCTGGAAATACTGAACCCGCCCTTACTATGGCAAAGCGCATTAAGATTTGAACACCCCCGCCCTGACAAGCGGATTCTCGTCGCAACATTAGCAATTGGCTATCGGCGTTGTTGACGGCCGGGAAGCTCGCGTCCCCGCCAGGAATGCAAGTCGCTACAATTTAAATCGCTGCTGGATGAGGCGGGCGCATTCGCCGGCATCAGCCGGCTGGTGTCGAGCTCAAGGTCGTAGGCGACACCCGGTGCACGCGTTCGAATTGCCAGCGGGCAAGTCCGGGCAGTCGGTCTGCACGCCGGCTTTCGCGCGTTTCGAGCACCTCTTGCGGCCCCCTGTCCTGGCGTTGCGTCACCGATTGCGCAACACCACGCAGGCGCCGCCGACGCTTTGCAGCTTGTCGCAGATACCGTTGGCCTCGCCGCGCGAGTCGGCGCCGATCCTGACCGCGTAGATGCCGCGCCGGCCGATCGGCGTGCGAACCCGGCTCACCACCGGATCACGGCTGGCGAGCAAAGCCGGGAACCGGCCCCTGACCCGCAGCCACTGGCCTATCGCCGCCGAGCGGCGGAAATTGCCCGCCACCTGCACGCCCCACGGCTTCACGTTGATCGAAGCCATGGCGACGGTCCGCGACATGATCACCGGCAGCCTGCGGCAGGCAAGCGCGAAGCTCATCTTCGGGTCGAGCGGCTGGACGGTGCCGGCATAGGACCTGTCCGAGAACTTATCCACGGGCTCGCCCATAACGTCGAAGACATAGCTTTCCGTCTCCATTGGCAGGAAGCCGCCCGAGCTCAGCCAGCGCGACACGCGGTTCTCGCCGGCATTGTAGGCCGCGGCCGCGAGCCCGAGATTGCCATAGCTGACCTTCATCTCGGCGAGATATTTCGCCGAGGCCGGGATGGCCTGCCCGATGTCGAAGGGATCGGCGAGCCCGCGCATCTTCGCGGTGCCCGGCATGAATTGCGCGATGCCTTCGGCGCCGACCGGGCTCACCGCGCCCGGATCGAAGCGGCTCTCCTTCCAGATCAGCCGGGCGAAGAAATCCTTGGGCAGGCCGTTCTGTTGGGCCTGGGTCTCGATCAGATCGCAGACGCGGGAAATCAGGCGCTTGGCGGCCGACTTCGACTGCGGCGGATCGGCGAATGCCTGGGCGGCCGGGCTCAGCACGAAAAACAAGAGCAGCGTTGCCTTTAGGAAACGCCGCATCGGTTCATTCCGCGGCGGCTTTGCCGTGTCCGTACCGCTGCTCGATATAGTCGCCGACCATCTTCTCGAAATCCTGCGCGATCGAAGGGCCGCGCAGCGTCGCAGCCTTCTTGCCGTCGATGAAGACAGGCGCCGTCGGCGTCTCGCCGGTGCCGGGCAGCGATATGCCGATGTCGGCGTGCTTGGATTCGCCGGGACCGTTGACGATGCAGCCCATCACCGCGACCTTGAGGTTCTCGACGCCGGGATATTTCTCGCGCCATACTGGCATGTTCTTGCGGATATCGGCCTGGATGCTCTGGGCAAGTTCCTGGAACACAGTGGAGGTGGTGCGGCCGCAGCCGGGGCAGGCCGCGACAATCGGCACGAACTGCCGGAAGCCCATGGTCTGCAGAAGTTCTTGCGACACCTGCACCTCGCGCGTGCGGTCGCCATTCGGCTCCGGCGTCAGCGAAATACGGATCGTGTCGCCGATGCCCTGCTGCAAGAGGATGCCCATCGCCGCGGAAGAAGCGACAATGCCCTTGGTGCCCATGCCGGCTTCGGTGAGGCCCAGATGCAGCGCATGATCGGAGCGGGTGGCAAGCTCGGTGTAGACGGCGATCAGGTCCTGCACACCGCTGACCTTGGCCGACAGGATGATCTTTTCGCGGCCAAGCCCGATCTCTTCCGCCATCTCGGCCGACAGGATCGCCGACTGTACGATCGCCTCGCGCGTGACTTCCTGCGCGGTGAGCGGCGAGCCCTTCGCCTGGTTGTCGTCCATCAGCCGGGTCAAAAGCTCCTGGTCGAGCGATCCCCAATTGACGCCGATGCGTACCGGTTTGTCATATCTGATCGCCATCTCGACGATCGCGGCGAACTGGCGGTCCTTCTTGTCCTTGAAGCCGACATTGCCCGGATTGATGCGGTATTTGGCCAGCGCTTCGGCGCAGGCCGGATGATCGGCGAGCAGCTTGTGCCCGATATAGTGGAAGTCGCCGACCAGCGGCACATCGATGCCGAGCCGCAACAGCCGCTCATGGATGCGCGGAACCGCCGCCGCGCTCTCGTCGCGGTCGACCGTGATGCGCACGATCTCGGAGCCGGCACGATGCAGCGCCGCGACCTGGGCGATGGTCTGGTCGACATCGGCGGTATCGGTGTTGGTCATCGATTGCACGACGACCGGTGCGCCGCCGCCGACCATCACGCCGCCGACCGATACGCCGACCGACCGGCGACGCGGGAAGGGAGAAGAAAAATATCCGGTCATGCCGGTCGCCTTCATTTGGGAGTTTCGGCATGAGGTGGCGGAGCAAAGATGGCTTGTCAATGGCAAGCGGCGAGCCAGCCTGCAAATCGGCTAGAGCCGTGCGGGAAATAACAACCGGTCCGACCGCAAGATTTGCGGCCAGCTTTCCGTCAACTTCAGTTAAAAGCACCGACCCGGTGGCATTTCTTGCCACCGGAAATTCACCGCAGCGGGTTGCGATGATGGTGCCTGGAAGAGCTTCAGTGTGTCGTCGGACTAGCTTTCAGCTTTTCAATCTCGTCCTTGATTGCCAGCTTGCGTCGCTTGAGATTCACGATTTCGAGGTCGTCGACCGAAGGATGGTTCATCGCATCGGTGAGCTCGCGCTCGATATCACCGTGTTTCCGCTGCAACTCGTCAAGATGGGATGCAAGAGACATGAATGGTTCTCCCTTTCATGGTTTCCTCGATTGCAGCCGTCGCAGGAGCCTCCACCGCAGGTTGCGACTGTGACGGCACCATGACAGTTTGCCACCAACCGATCTCGATGTCGAATGCCACGTGGTAGCATTCCACGACAAAGTGAAATGTGGTAAGGGCTGCGCGCCGGTCACAAACCCGCAAGTCACGGCCCCGCCCAAACAGCCCGATTGGGCGATGCATACGCAGACGGTAGATAATGTCCGAACAGGAACAGGCTGAAATACGCCTCGAATATTCCCGGCTCAAACAAGAACACGCCGATTTCGACGCCGCCATCAACGCGATGATCGCCACCGGCTGCGACCCGCTTCAGATCCAGCGCATGAAGAAGAAGAAGCTGATGCTGAAAGACCGGCTGTCGGCGCTGGAAGACCGCATCATTCCCGACATCATTGCCTGAGCGGATCGCCCCGCGCCGTCAAGAGATCGATAGCCGTGCCGCGCGTTCGCGCAGCAGCCCGAGAAGTTCGCCGGTCCGTTCTTCGGACGTGTCGATCGGCACCACAAGGCACATGGTCGCTTCGACCTTGCCTGGCGCAGAGAACACCGGCGCCGCAAGGCATTTTGTGTAGGCATCGACCAGGCCTGACGTGACGCAATAGCCGGTGATGCGCGCCCGCGCGATATCGTCGATGAAATCGTCGAGTTCGAGCTTGCGGCCGTCCGGCAGCACGAGGTCGTCTCGCGTGACCATAGCTTCGATCCCGCCGCGGTCGAGGCCGGCAAGCAGCAGCCGGCCGGAAGCAGTCCAGGGCAGCGGGATCTGCAGGCCGGTGGCCGAACTGATGCGGAATGGCCTGGTGCCCGGGCTCGAATGGACGATCGTGTAGCGGCCGCTCTGCAGCATGCAGAGTTCGGAGGTCTCGCCGGTCTCGCGCGACAGCGTGTCGACCTCCTGGCGGCCGCGCCTGAGCAGGTCGTTGCCGCGCATATAAGCCATTCCATAGAGATAGAGCTTCTTGCCGAAATAGACGCGGTTGCCGTCGCCAGCCATTTCCAGCAGCCCGGCTTCGACCAACTCGCGCACCAGCGTATAGGTCGTCGAGCGCGGCGCATTGAGCCCTTTGGCCAGGTCGCCGATGCCGATCGCACGCTGGTTGGCGTGCAGGAATTCCAGGATGTTCAAGGCCCTGTTGAGCCCCTTCTCGCGCGAGCCCGCCGGCCGCTCTTCATCCGCACCGTCGCTTGGCCACTCGGTCAGCGTTTCACTCTCTTGCATTGTCGATTCCTAGTGCTAGTATCTGTCTTGTACAGGATACACACGTCTCTTGTAAGAGACAATCGCTGATTGCGACGCGTATCTCTGCTGCATTGGGGAACACACCATCAAAGGAGGTCGCCGTGAACGACACATCCGGCAGACGTGATTTTCTGAAACTGGGAATGGCGGGGCTGGCCACCGCCGGCGCGCTCACCGCCATCAGCGCCGAGAAGGCGGCGGCGCAAGCCGCGTCCGACAGCGTGCTGCGCACTGCGCTCGATCGCGGCAAGCTGATCGTCGGCACCGGCAGCACCAACGCGCCGTGGCATTTCGAGAACGATGCCGGCGAGCTGGTCGGTATGGACATCACCATGGGCCGCATCCTTGCCAAGGGCCTCTTCGACGACCCGACCAAGGTCGAGTTCGTCATGCAGGATCCGGCGCAGCGCATTCCGAACGTGACGACCAACAAGGTCGACATCACCATCCAGTTCATGACCATGACGGCGCAGCGCTCGCAGCTGATCCACTTCTCGCGGCCATATTACGTCGAAGGCGTCGCGCTGCTGACGCTGCCTGGCTCCGAGAACAAGACCTTCGACAAGCTCCTGGCGAACGGTGCCAACACCCGCATCTCGATCCTGCAGAATGTCGACGCCGAAAGCTCGGTGCATTTTGCCTTGCCGCAGGCGCAGGTGCTGCAGATCGATACCCAGGCGAACGTTCTGCAGGCGTTGGAATCCAAGCGCGCCGATGCCGCCGCTGTCGATCTGTCGACGGTGCGCTGGCTCGCCTCGCGCAATCCCGACAAGTATTTCGACGCCGGCAAGAGCTGGTACTCGATGCTTTACGGCGCTGCGGTCCGGCAAGGCGACCTCGACTGGCTGACCTTCGTCAACCAGACCTTCACCATCGCCATGTTCGGCCATGAGACGGCGCTCTACGATGCCGCCTTCAAAGAATATTTCGGTCAGGAGCCGCCGCCGCGCCATCCGGGCTTCCCGGTCATCTGACGCGCCACACAACCAACCGGCGGAAGGGCGGGGCAACCGTTCTTCCGCCTGTTCTCCTCACACCGCCCATGCGAATGATGAATGCTACGTTCACCGCGGGCCATTGAGACGGACGCATGGGCTATACGCTCAATTTCAACCTGATCTGGCGGCATTTCGACAAGCTGTGGGGCGGCTTGCTGCTCAGCCTCGAGCTTGCCGTCATCTCGATCGCCATCGGCATCGTCATCGGCTTGGTGCTGGCCGTCTGGTATGTCTCGGCCGGACGCGTGGTGCGCGCCATCATCGCCGCCTATGTCGAATTCATCCGCAACGTACCGCTGATCCTGTTGGTCTATTTGGTCTTCTACGGCCTGCCGACGGTCGTCGACCTTGCCTACAGCGCCCCTACTTCGTTTGTCCTGACGCTATCGGTCTATAGCGGCGCCTATCTCGTCGAGGTGTTCCGCTCGGGCCTGGAGGCGGTGCCGCGCGGTCAGCTCGACGCCGGCAAGGCGATCGGCCTTACCCCATGGCAGCGCCTGATCCACGTACGCCTGCCGACGATGCTGCGCATCACGCTGCCGGCACTGTCCAACACCTTCATCTCCCTGTTCAAGGACACCTCGATCGCCTCGGTGATCTCGGTCCCCGAGCTCACCTACGGCGCCCAGTGGATCAACTTCAACACGTTCCGCATCGTCGAGGTCTATCTGGTGACGACGGCGATGTATCTGGTGACCGGCTACACCTTGCTGTTTGCGCTGCGGCTGGTCGAACGCCGGTTCAGGGCGGCGCGCTGAGATGCTGAGCCAGATCCTCTACGCCCTGCCGTTTCTTGCCGAAGGCTTCGCCGTGACCTTATGGGTCTCGCTGCTGGTCGTGGTCCTGTCCTTGATCGCCGGGGTCCTGCTGGGGGTCGGCCTGGTCTACGGCCCAGCACCGCTGCGTTGGGCGGTGCGCATCTTCTCGGACACCATCCGCGGCATCCCGATCCTGGTGCTGATGTTCTTCGTCTATTACGGCCTGCCCGCGGTCGGCGTGCACCTTCAGTCCTTCTGGGCAGCGGTGCTGGCGCTGACCTTGTTCAAGACGGCGCAGGTCGTCGAATATCTGCGCGGCGCCGTCGCCTCGATCCCGAAAGGCCAGTCGGAAGCGGCGATGGCGATCGGCCTCACCTTCCGCCAGCGCCTCACCTCGGTGATCTTCCCGCAGGCCTTCCGCCGCTTCCTGCCGCCTTGGATCAACGGCGTCACCGATGCCGTGAAGGGCAGCGCGCTGGTTTCGCTGCTCGGCATCACCGATCTGATGCAGGCGATCAACCAGGTCATCGGCCGCACCTATGAGGCGATGCCGCTCTATATCCTCGGCGCTCTCATCTATTTCGCCGTCAATTATGCGCTTTCCTATGCCAGCCGGCGGCTGGAACGGCGCTTCGCTTTCATCCGGGATTAAGTGATGGCCAGTTCGAACGACAACCCAGCGCTTCTCGACATTGCCGAGGTCTCGAAATCCTTCGGCTCGGTCAGTGTGCTGCGCTCGGTCAGCTTGCAGGTGGCGAAGGGCGAGGTGGTGACCATTATCGGCCCTTCGGGCAGCGGCAAGACCACGCTGCTGCGCTGCGTCAACTTCCTCGAAAGCTATGACAGCGGCTCGATTCGCATCGACGGGAAGGAGGTCGGCTTTCGCGACGGCGGCGCGCGCCAGCGGCGCAGCGAACGCGATTTGGCCGCCATGCGCGCCGAGACCGGCATGGTGTTCCAGAGCTTCAACCTCTTCCCGCATCTGACCGCCGCCGGCAACATTATGCTCGGCCTGACCAAGGTGCGCGGCAAGAGCAAGACGGAGGCGCGCTCGATCGCCGAGCATTGGCTGAGCCGCGTCGGCCTCGCCCACAAGGCAGACAGCCTGCCCGCCGAACTTTCGGGTGGCCAGCAGCAGCGAGTCGGCATTGCCCGCGCAGTCGCCATGGAGCCCAAAATCCTGCTGCTCGACGAGATCACCTCGGCGCTCGACCCGGAGCTCGTCGGAGAGGTGCTGGCGGTGGTCCGCAGCCTCGCCGAAGACGGGATGACCATGGTGATGGTCACGCACGAGATGGCCTTCGCCCGCGATGCCTCCAGCCGCATCGTCTTCATGGCCGATGGCGGTGTCTCGGCCGTCGGTCCGCCGAAAGAAGTGCTCGCGGCGGAAACGACCAACGAGCGCCTCCGCGCATTTCTGGCGCGTTTCCGCGCCTCGCATTTCTGAAAGCGGATGGCCTCGGCCTTCCAGGGAGTACCCTTCCATGTCGCCTTACATACGGCTCGCCGAGCTTGGCCTGACGTTGCCGGAGCCGCCGACGCCCATCGCCAATTTCGTCACCCATGCCGAGAGCGGCCGGCTGATCTTTCTTTCGGGACAGGGGCCGCTGCGTGCCGACGGCACGCTTTGCACCGGCAAGGTCGGCGATGACGTGACCGTGGATCAGGCCTATGAGCATGCCCGCCTCACCGGCCTCAATTTGCTCGCCGTCATGCATGCCGCGGCGGGCGATCTCGGCCGCATCGTGCGCGTCGTCAAGCTGCTCGGCTTCGTCAATGCCACGCCGACCTTCAGCGACCACCCCAAAGTGGTCAATGGCTGCTCGGATCTCTTCGCCGATGTTTTCGACAAGCTTGGCGGCCATGCTCGCTCGGCCATCGGCGTCGGCTCGCTGCCACGCAATATCACTGTCGAAATCGAAGCGGTCGTGGAGATCGCCGCCTGACTTAACGGAGTCCACTCACATGAAGACCTATTCCGATACCGGCTCCAACACCACCATCCGCGAGCGGCTGGGCTTGAGGCCAATCATCAATGTCTCGGGCACGATGACGGCGCTGGGCGCCTCGATCATCGTTCCCGAAGCGATCAGCGCCATGGCCGAGATCGCTTCGCAATGGGTGGAGATGGACGATTTGCAGCGCGCCGCGAGCGCGGTGGTCGCACGCCTCACCGGCGGCGAGGCCGGCTTCATCACCGCCTGCTGCGCCTCGGGCATCACCATGGCCATCGCCGGCGCAATGACAGGCACCAATCTTCTCGCGATCGAACGCCTGCCGGACGACACCGAAGGGCTGAAGTCCGAGGTCGTCATCCAGCTCGGCCACATCGTCAACTATGGCGCGCCCATCGACCAGTCGATCCGCGTCGCCGGCGCCAAGGTCATTCCGGCGGGCACCGTCAGCGTCACCCAGGACTATCACGTGCGCGAAGCGATCAATGAACGGACGGCGGCGGCTCTCTACGTCGTCGCCCACCACACCGTGCAATACGGCATGCTCTCGCTGGAGGAATTCTGCGAGATCTGTCATGCCAAGAACATTCCAGTGATCGTTGATGCCGCGTCCGAATATGACCTGCGCAGCTTCCTGGCGCGCGGCGCCGACATCATCGTCTATAGTGGCCACAAATTCCTTTCGGGCCCGACCAGCGGCATCCTCACCGGCCGCAAGGACCTGGTACGCGCCGCCTACCTGCAGAACCGCGGCGTTGCGCGCGCCATGAAGGTCGGCAAGGAAAGCATCGCGGGCACCATGGCGGCGCTCGACGCCTGGGAGAAACGCGACCATGCCGGCATCCGCCGGCGCGAGGAGGCGGCGCTCAATCTGTGGAAGGATTCACTTCAAGGCATCCCCGGCATCGGTGCTGAGATCATTCCCGACCCGACCAACAATCCACTCGACCGCCTGCAGGTCTTCGTGCGCCCGGAAAGCCGCTTCACCGCCGCAGGCCTCGCTTCCGCTTTGGCTGCCGGCTCGCCGCCGGTTATCGTCCGCAATCACGAGGTCGAGCGGGGCCATTTCTTCCTCGACCCCTGCAATTTGCATCCCGGCGAGGCGGAGATCGTCGCCAAGCAGCTGCGCGCCGTGTTGACGGCCAAGGAGCGTCCGGCCGATGCGATGAAAATCGCGCGCAAGGACTCCTCGGGCTCTTTGCGTTGGCCGGACTAGCTCGGTGCGCATTCGCCACATCCTTGCGGCTGTCGGCGAATTCCGCTAAGGCGCGCCTTTGCCGCCGGGAGCGAAGCCTTGACCGATCAGCGTGCCGACGTCGCCATCATCATGGGCAGCCAGTCCGACTGGACGACGATGCGCCAGGCCGCGGAAACGTTGGAAGCGCTGGGCATCCCGCACAAGCGGCTGATCGTCTCCGCCCACCGCACGCCCGACCGCCTCTATGAGTTCGCCAAGGGCGCCAAGGCCGCCGGTTACAAGGTGATCATCGCCGGCGCCGGCGGAGCGGCGCATCTGCCCGGCATGACGGCGGCGATGACGCCGCTGCCCGTCTTCGGCGTTCCGGTGGAATCCAAGGCGCTTTCGGGCCAGGACTCGCTGCTTTCCATCGTGCAGATGCCGGCCGGCATCCCGGTCGGCACTTTGGCGATCGGCAAGGCGGGCGCCGCCAATGCAGCACTTCTCGCAGCGGCGGTGCTGGCGCTGAGTGATGAAAAACTCGCTACCCGGCTCGACGCCTGGCGCGCGGCGCAGACCGCCAAGGTCGCCGCCGAGCCGACGGACACGCCGTGAGCCTGGCGCCCGGATCGACCATCGGCATCATCGGCGGCGGCCAGCTCGGCCGCATGCTGGCGATGGCCGCGGCGCGCCTCGGTTATCGCATCGTCGTGTTAGAGCCCCTGCCCGACTGCCCGGCCGCCCAGGTCGCCAACCGGCAGATCGTCGCCGCCTACGACGATCCGGCAGCGCTTGCCGAACTGGCCAGTGCCAGCGCCGTCGTCACTTACGAATTCGAGAACGTCCCGGTCGCCGCGGCGCAAACGCTGGCGGCAACGGTCCCAGTCTATCCGCCGGCCCGCGCGCTCGAAGTCGCGCAGGATCGCCTCACCGAAAAGAGCTTTCTCAACGGCATCGGCATCCCGACGGCGGAGTTCTGCTCGGTCGACAATGACGATCAACTGACCGAGGCCCTCAAAACGTTCAACGGCAGCGGCGTGCTGAAGACCCGCCGCATGGGCTATGACGGCAAGGGCCAGCGCGTCTTCCGCAACATGCAGACCGGCGGCTTTGCCGGCACCTGCGAGGCGATGGGCAATGTGCCGCTGATCCTGGAATCGCTGGTCGCCTTCGAGCGCGAGATTTCGGTGATCGCCGCGCGTGGGCTCGACGGCTCGGTCGCCGTCTTCGATCCGACCGAAAACGTCCACCGGGAAGGCATATTGCGCAGCTCCACTTTGCCGGCGGCCATTCGTCCGGAGACGGAAGCCGCCGCCAAGGATGCCGCTTCGAAAATTCTTTCCGCGCTCGGCTATGTCGGCGTCATCGGCGTCGAGTTCTTCGTGCTGGCCGACGGCGCGCTTCTGGCCAACGAGCTGGCGCCGCGCGTGCACAATTCCGGCCACTGGACCGAGGCCGCCTGCGTCGTCTCGCAGTTCGAGCAGCATATCCGCGCCGTCGCCGGCCTGCCGCTGGGTTCGCCCGCCCGGCATTTTGACTGCGTGATGGAAAACCTGATCGGCGACGACATGCTGAAAGTGCCGGCGCTGGCGGCTGAGCCCGACCTGATGTTGCATCTCTACGGCAAGGCCGAGTCGCGTCCCGGCCGCAAGATGGGCCATTTCACGCGGATTCGACGCAGGGGCTGAGCCCGCGCCCCAGGGTGTGTTGAGATTCAGGTCAGGCCAAGCCGAAAATGGTGGCTTTCGAGAACCGGAGCGGAGCGGACATTTGGGTCCGTGAGCACCGGAGCGCAGAAAACCATCATTTGCAGGCTGGCATCACCTGAATATCAGCACACCCTACTGTATGCCCTGGTCGTCGTCCCCCTCTGAGCCGGCGCAGCTCGGATCGCTCAGCTTGCAGTTGGCGCCGGAGGTGAGCTGCTTGATGCGCTCGTTGGTGAGCTTGGTCAGGCATTGCGAAACCTCCATCGGGTGGATGGAGCCACCCTCGCTGTCGGCGGTCGAATAGGCGCACTCAGCGTCGCGAAAAGCGATCCAGGCGCGTTGCGCCGTCTGCAGCAGCTTGTTCGAGGCCTGATCGTTGCTGCTGACGATGTTCTTGTACGCGGCATTGAGCTTGGCATCGGCCGCCTGACAGTCGGCATCGGCGCAAATGTTCAGCATCGACTGGCTGTCGTCATTGCGGTCGCAGTCCTCGGCAAAGGCTGCCGGAGCCGTCGCGAGCAAGGCAAGACAGGCAGGCAAAAGCAGGCGGCGCATGTGCAATCTCCGGTCGTTTCGGCGAGACCGCACCATCCCAGCCGCCCTTTAGTCGCGCAATGCCGTGTTGCCGGATGGCGAATATTTGATCTGCCGGCCCACTTGTGGCATTCGGGGCACGCGCACGTGGTTGACACGGGCAAGGCACCTCGTTTATGAGCCACGCAAGTTCAAAGGCGCGCTTTTTCCGGGCGCGCCTTTAAAATTCGGCCCGGGACGGGCCCTGACCGAACAGGCAAGACCATGAAGATCAAGAATTCGCTCAAGGCGCTCAAGGCGCGTCACCGCGACAACCGGCTGGTTCGCCGCAAGGGACGCATCTACATCATCAACAAGACCGCTCCGCGTTACAAGGCGCGCCAGGGCTGAGGCTTGAGCGCAGCTTGCTGTCGCTTGCTGCGCGGCGTCCTCGCCGCGCTGGTGTCGATTGCCGGTTCGCCGGCGCTCTCACGCTAAAATCGCTTTGACGATCCGCCGTCCGGGACTAGATTCCGGCGATGCGGATTCGTTTTGCATTTTTCGCCGCCCTTATGCTCTCCGGCACAGTTTTGCCTGCAGGGGCAGAGACGGTGCCAGGCGCGCTGCCGCCAGATGCCGCGCCGCCCGCCACAACACCGCCGCCCGCCGCTCCGACCAGGCAGGGCCGCCTTGACCAGCTCTTCGCCGAGTTGAAGCGCGAGCGCAATGAAAAGGCCGCCGAGCGCATCGCCGGCCGCATCTGGAACGAGTGGAACCAGTCGGGCAGTGCCTCGATCGACCTGATGATGCAATGGGCGCAAAAAGCGACGGAAGACCAGAAATTCGACGTCGCCCTCGACTTCCTCGACCAGGTCGTGACCTTGCAGCCCGACTATGCCGAAGGCTGGAACCGCCGGGCCACCGTGCATTTCCTGATGAAGAATTACGGGAAGTCGATGGCCGACATCGACCGCACCTTGCAGCTCGAGCCGCGCCATTTCGGCGCGCTTTCGGGCCTCGCCCAGATCATGGCCGAGACCGGCCACAAGCAGTCGGCGCTGGAGGCCTGGCAAAAGGTGCTGGCGATCTACCCGATGATGCGCAGCGCCCAGAACCAGGTCTCGACGCTCTCGGAAGAGCTGGCCGGCGAGGGGATTTAGGCAGTAGGAATTGGGCAGTAGGCAATAGGAAAGAGAGCAACCTACTGCCTACTGCCTACTGCCTACTGCCTACTGCCTACTGCCTACTGCCTACTGCCTACTGCCTACTGCCTACTGCCCTACTGCCCTACTCCCCTACTCCCCTACTCCCCTCATGAATCTCATCTGCGCCGCCCTCCTCTTCCTCGTTGCTCTCCTCTTTGCCTTCGCCGGCGTCACCCGCGCCGGCGTCTGGCTGGTCGAGCGGCGCAGCCCGCCTATCGGCGCCTTCGCCGAGATCGATGGCGCGCGCATCCATTACGTCCATATCCCGGCGCCCGCCGGCGCCGACCTGCCGCCGGTCGTCTTCATCCATGGCGCCAGCGCCAATCTCAAGGACCAGATGCTGCCGCTGAAGCCCCTCCTCGAGGGTCGCGCCGAAATGCTTTTCCTGGACCGCCCGGGGCTCGGCTGGTCGGAGCGCGGAGACAATGAGACGTTGGCGAAGCAGGCGGATACCATTGCCGCGCTGATGGACCGGCTGGGAATCCGCGACGCAGTCATCGTCGCCCATTCCTTCGGCGGCGCGATCACCACGGCCTTCGCCCGTCAGCATCCGGAAAAAACGCTTGGCCTCGTCTTCCTTTCGCCCGCCACGCATCCCTGGCCGGGCGGCGCGACCGCCTGGTACTACAAGCTCACGGCCACGCCGGCGATCGGCTGGCTGTTTTCCGAAACGCTCGCCTATCCGGCCGGCATGCTGCAGATCGGCGGCGCGACGTCTTGCGTCTTCTCGCCGAACGCTGTGCCGGACTCCTACGTCGACAATGCCTCGATCCCGCTGGTGCTGCGGCCGTCCGCCTTCCGCGCCAACGCCCGCGATGTCGCCCAGCTCTACGACTATGTCCGCGCCGCCTCGCCTGGCTATCGCGCAATCAAGGCGCCGACGGTCGTCATCTCGGGCGATCGCGACAAGGTGGTCTACGCGACAATCCATTCCATCGGCGTGGAACGCGACATTCCCGGCGCCGAGCTGGTCTGGATCCACAATCTCGGCCACAAGCCGGACTGGATCGCGCCCGACCTCGTGGTCGGCGCCATTGCGAAAGTGGCCGGCGCGCCGATCGATTTGCAGGCGATGACTAAAACAGTGGGAGGCCGGATCGCCGGCGATGCGCAAGGCGCCGGTAGATGTCCTGAGCTCCGGGTGCCAGACGCAGAACTCGCGCCGGGCTGAACTCGGAGGTTCAAGCACCAAGGGCGTGTTGAGATTCGGGGCAGGCCGGCCTCACCCGAATATCGACTACGCCCTAGTGAGTCTCCGATCCCACATACGCAATCCGCAGCATATTGGTCGAGCCGGGCGTCCTCAGCGGCACGCCGGCCGTGATGATGACGCGATCGCCCGGCTTGCCGAAGCCTTCCTCCAGCGCGATGCGGCAGGCCCGGTCGACCATGTCGTCAAGGTCGGTCGCGTCCGGCGAGACGACACAATGCGTGCCCCACAAGAGCGACAGCCGGCGCGCCGTGTTGACGATCGGCGACAACGCCACGATCGGCACCTGCGGGCGCTCGCGCGCGGCGCGCAGACCGGTGGTGCCCGACGCGGTGTAGGAGATGATCGCCGACAGTTTCAGCGTCTCGGCGATCTCGCGCGCGGCCAGCGAGATGGCGTCTGCGCCGGTGGCTTCCGGCTCCGAGCGCTGCGCATTGATGATGCCGGCATAGGTCGGGTCGGTTTCGACCTTGGTGGCAATGCGGTTCATCATGGCGACCGCCTCGACCGGATAGGCGCCGGCTGCGGATTCGGCCGAAAGCATGATCGCATCCGCGCCTTCGAAGACGGCGATCGACACGTCGGAGACCTCGGCGCGGGTCGGCACGGGCGCTGTGATCATCGATTCCAGCATCTGCGTGGCGATCACCACCGGCTTGCCGGCGCGGCGCGCCGCGCGCGTGATCTGCTTCTGGATGCCGGGCACGGCTTCGAGCGGCATCTCGACGCCGAGATCGCCGCGGGCGACCATCAGCGCGTCGGAGAGCTCGATGATCTCAGGAAGTCGGGCCACCGCCTGCGGCTTCTCGATCTTGGCCATGATCAGCGCGCGGCCGCGCGCGATCTTGCGGGCCTCCGCCAGGTCCTCCGGCCGCTGCACGAAGGACAGCGCCACCCAGTCGACGCCGGTGGCAAGAACCGCGTCGAGATCGGCACGGTCCTTCTCGGTCAGCGCGCCGACCGGCAGGTCGGTGTCGGGCAGGCTGACGCCCTTCTTGTCGGAAATGCCCGAGCCGGCGACGACCGTGCAGGTGATCGATTTGCCGTCGCTCTTCAGCGCCTTCAGCTCCAGCTTGCCGTCGTCGATCAAAAGACGGTGACCGGCCTCGACCGAACTCAGGATTTCGGGATGCGGCAGATATACCCGCTTCGACGTGCCGGCTTCGGGATTATCGTCGAGCGTGAAAGTCTGGCCAACAGCCAGCGCTTCCTTGACGTTGGCGAACTTGCCGACCCTGAGCTTCGGGCCCTGCAGGTCGGCCAGGATGCCGATCGGCCGGCCGACGGCCGCCTCGACCGCGCGGATGCGGCCGACCAGCGTGCGCATCAGCTCGTGGTCGGTATGGCTCATATTGATGCGGAAGACATCTGCGCCCGCTTCGAAGAGCTTTCTCAGCATCTCCTCGGAGGAGGAAGCCGGACCGATGGTGGCGAGGATCTTGACCTTGCGGCTACGTCTCATTGACTGTTTGTTCCCGGAGCGGGGGTCGCTGGCGCGCCTCCCGTTGCGGGCTCGTCGGTCAGCTGGACCATCCAGCTGGCCTGCTCGCCCGTGTCATATTCCTGAAATCCGGCGCGTTGGAAGCCCCGGGCGACGCAATCATTCACGCCGGCTATCTTGAACTCTTTTTCGGCGACGCACATGTTGATCGGGCCGTCCCAGCGCCCGCCACGTTCGGCGTCTTCTGCATAAAGATAGTAAAACCTTGATGACAGCGGACCCTCGATCAGCGTCTTGCAGGTCGATCCTTCGATGTGCCACCAGCCCTCGGTGATCCAGCCGGCCTTGGCGCGATAGCCGATGCCGACGCCCACCAGATTTTGCGTCGCGTTGCAAACGCGGAAGTCGGCCCGGGCCGGCGAGGTCGCGGTTATCGCGAAAAAACCCGCGCCGACGATCAGCAACGGCACGGCCAGGCGCTTGCGCAACCGACCGGCAAAACCCATCGCAGATCCCCTTGCGAACCACATTTGCATCTCTCGAAGCCCTTTTCAGCAAACTCCGGGCGCATGTCAACGCGCCGTTTTGTTCAATTCCAATCGATTTAGAAGGGCCCGTCGCGCAAATTCTCCCTCGGTCGGGGATTTTTTGCGGAAACCTTGGCCAAACAACGGCATTGCGCCGGCGTCCTCTTCGTGGAATGACGATAGCACATCGCAGCCGCCATCCCCTTTTCAGCCGATGACCCGATCCACAGTTTTCACGCCGTTCGACATAGTCGAGGGCGACCGCAAGAAAGGCGTCGTGCTTCTCGCCGACCACGCCCGCCGCGATCTCCCCGACGAATACGGCAGTCTCGGCTTGCCGGCGTCCGAATTCGACCGTCACATCGCCTATGACATCGGCGTCGAGACGGTGACGCGCGAGCTCGCCGCTGCGCTTGACGTGCCGGCGGTGCTTGCCGGTTTCTCGCGGCTGCTGATCGATCCCAACCGAGGCGAGGATGACCCAACCATGATCCGCCAGCTCTATGACGGGACCGTGGTGCCGGGAAACTATCCGATTGCCCGGGAGGAGCGCGAGCGCCGGCTCGACCGTTTCTACCGGCCCTATCACGACGCCGTCGGGGCGATGATCGCCTCCGTCGCCCATGCTTCGGGCAAGGCGCCGTTCATCCTCTCCGTGCATTCCTTCACGCCGGCGATGCAGGGTTTTGTCCGCCCCTGGCATGTCGGCGTCCTGTGGGACCGAGACGACCGCGTGGCGCGGCCGCTGATCGACATGCTGGCCGAGGACAAGTCCCTCGTCGTCGGCGACAACGAACCCTATGACGGCGCGCTGCGCGGCGACACCATGTTCCGCCACGCCATCGTCAACGGCTACGCACATGCTCTGATCGAAATCCGTCAGGACCTGATCGCCGACCGCGCCGGCGCTTTGGCCTGGGCCGAACGCTTGGCGCCGATCGTTGACGCCATCGACCGGCGCCCCGATATTCATCAGGTGAAAATGTTCGGCTCGCGCACCGGACCTGTGTGACGAGACCGACGGCGGAGTTCCCCATGACCGAGCTCAACGACGACCAGAAACGCGATTTCGAGGCAGCCGCGTTCCGCCGGCTGGTGGCGCATCTGCGCGAGCGCGGCGATGTCCAGAACATCGACCTGATGAACCTCGCCGGCTTCTGCCGCAACTGCCTGTCCAACTGGTATCGCGAAGCCGCCGAAGCCGAAGGTGTGGCATTGTCGAAAGACGCTGCGCGCGAGATCATCTACGGCATGCCCTATGCCGAATGGCAGGCGCTCAACCAGACCGAGGCGTCGGAAGCCAAGAAGGCCGAGTTCGAGGCGCGACGGCCAAAGGATCACTAAGCAGCGACGACGCACGCTTTCGCGACTTCGTCATTCCAGGGCGGAGCAAGGAGCGAAGCGACGCGCGCAGACCCTGGAATCCATTCCGTGACGCCTGCCGAAGAGCACGGCGATCCAGAATATCGTCGCATCGGCGCCGCCCGGGAACATTCTGCATGGTAGCGGCGCTCCTAAGTCACGGAATGGATCCTCGGGTCTACGCGCGTCGCTTCGCTCCTTGCTCCGCCCGTGGATGACGAACGGAGAGGCGTCGTAGCAATCGTCAAAGCAGCAGCCTGCCGCGAACGACGCCGACCCCCGATCGCTCCCTTGGTCCAAGCACTTCCCCGCTGCGGTCCTTGACTACGAATTGAATCGATCTAATTTGCCGCGCGAATCCTTTTGCATGGCGGATTTCAGACCATGAGCGTGCAAACCACGATGCAGGCCGCGGCGCGCGGCCGCTGGGCCGTCGCCGGTATTTTCCTCGCCAATGGTTTCTTGACCGGCAGCTGGGCGCCGCAGATCCCGGTGTTCCTCACCCGGCTCGACATCACCCGATTCACCCTCGGCCTGCTGATCCTCCTGTTCGGCGTCGGCGCGGTCATCGCCATGACCTGGTGCGGCCATCTGATCTCCCGGCACGGCTCGCGCAGCGTGACGCGCTGGTTCGGTGTTTGCGGCAGCTTCGGCCTGCTGATCGTGGCGCTCGCCCCTAACGTTCCGCTGGCGGCGATCGCCATGCTCGTCTTCGGCGGCTCAATCGGCGGCATGGATGTCGCGATGAACTCGAATGCCGTCGTGGTGGAAAGGCGGCTTTCGAGCGCGATCATGTCGTCGTCGCACGGCTTCTGGAGCCTCGGCGGCTTCGCCGGTGGCGCGCTCGGCGGCTACTCGATCCAGAATTACGGCTATCTTGCCCATGCCGTCGCGGTGACGGTGATAGCCTTTGCCGTCATCGCGTTTGCCGTTCGTTATCTCATCGCCGAGGGCCGGCCGCAGGCGGTCGAGCACCAGAAGTTCACGCTGCCGCGGCACATGGCCGTCTATCTGGTCGGGCTGATGGCGCTGCTCACCATGATCTCGGAGGGCGCGGTGCTCGACTGGGCGGCGCTCTTCCTGCACCAGGAACTCGGCGCCGATCTCGCGGTCGCCGGGCTGGCCTATGCCGCCTTCTCCGGGGTCATGGCGCTGATGCGTTTCCTGGGCGACGGCGTGCGCAACCGCTTCGGCGCGGTGTCGACCTTGCGCGGCTCGGCGCTGGTCGCCGCCGCCGGCATGCTGGTCGCCGGCCTCTCGCCCTCGCCTTACCTTGCCATAGCCGCCTTTGCTTTCTGCGGCTTCGGCATCGCCAACATGGTGCCGATCATCTTTTCGGCCGGCGGCAACCAGGAAGGCATGTCGTCCGGCACCGGCATGAGCGTCGTCACCACCATGGGCTATTCCGGCATATTGGTGGCGCCGTCGGCAATCGGCTTCGTCGCAGAGCATTCGAGCTTCGGCCCGATCTTCGTCGCGCTGTCCGCGCTGCTGGTCGTCGTGCTCTTGATGGCCGGCCTCGCTCACCGGGCCGAATTCGCACCTGAACCCGTCCCAGCCGAATAGCGCTTCAGTTCCTCGTGCAGGAAATCCGCC
Organism: Mesorhizobium sp. CA16; assembly: GCF_020165175.1. NCBI lineage: Bacteria > Pseudomonadati > Pseudomonadota > Alphaproteobacteria > Hyphomicrobiales > Phyllobacteriaceae > Mesorhizobium > Mesorhizobium sp. CA16. The sequence continues at coordinate 36,011 of NZ_JAIUHP010000012.1, read as the reverse complement.
ACGCGGCGGATGCGCATGCTGGTGCGCACGTCGCGATGCATGGCGAGTCAGACCGGCAGAACCGGCGAGGGCAAATCGGGCAACAGTTTTTCCAGGTTCGGATCGGCATGCCCTGGTGGGTGCTGCGCGCCGGCAGCCCGTTCGTGGCCATGTGGCGCGAGATCGTCTCGATGTCCTATCTGCGCTTCGAAGCGCGCCGGCTGGTCTCGACGCGGATGGAGGAGGTCATCGGCGAAATCCCGCACACCCCGCTCGACCAAGCGGTGAAGGAAGCATTGCAGGATATCGGCGTCGCCGCGGAGCCGTCGCGCCTCGCCGCCTGATCGCAGCATGCCAAAAAGCGGCCGATCCGGCAGCCCGGCTGCAAACTACAAGGATCGGTCGGGCATGTCTGCGTTGGCAGGCCGTATGCCTTGGAGACTGGCTGAGGCCTCCCAACCTCGTCATCCACGGGCGGAGCAAGGAGCGAAGCGACGCGCGCAGACCCGAGGATCCATTCCGTGACCTCGAAGCGTAGCAAGGGTGCAGAATTCTGCTTCGCCGCATCCCACGGCCCAGTTCACGCAATGGATTCCAGGGTCTCCGCGACGCCGCTTCGCGGCTGCTCCGCCCTGGAATGACGAGATTGGGCAAAGCTTCAGCTAATTCCCAGCGTTTGCGCTGGCTGCAGCCTTTCAAATCCCTGGACCGAGGAACCGGTCAGATCCTGCCCATCAACAAGAGTATCAACAGCACGACCAGGATGACGCCGACGATGCCCGAGGGGCCGTAGCCCCAGGATCGCGAATGCGGCCATGCCGGCACGGCGCCGATCAGGATCAGGATAAGGATAATTACGAGAATTGTGCCGATCGTCATGAAAAACCCTCGCCGTCTGGTTGAACTTCGAGGGAACAATGCAAAAAGCCGCCCGGTTGTTCCCGGGCGGCTTTTTTCCTTGGGGTTGTGAAACGGTCTATTCCGCAGCTTTCGGGAAGGCCTCCGCCGGCCCCGCGCCCGTCTCGCTGGGCGGCTCGTCGGTCATGACTTTGCCTTTGCCGCGCCGCAACAGGCGGCTGAACCAGCCGCGGCGCTGGCCGGGCTTCACCTTGGCGCGGGTGAACACCATTAGCATCGAGGGCGTCACCACCAGCGTCAGCAGCGTGGCGAAGGACAGGCCGAAGACGATCGCCGAGGACAGCGAGATCCACCATTGCGTCGACGGCGCGTTGATCGTCGTCTCGTGATGAAAGATTTCGAGACCGAGCCCGAAGGCGATCGGCAGCACGCCGAGAATGGCAGAGACCGCCGTCAGCACCACCGGACGGGCGCGCTCGCGGCAGGTCTGCAGCACCGCATCCATCTTGTCCCAGCCTTCCTCGCGCAACCGGTCGTAAGTGTCGATGAGCACGATGTTGTTGTTCACCACCACACCGGCCAGCGCGATGACGCCGATGCCCGACATGACGATGCCGAAGGCCTCGCCTGTCAGAAGCAATCCGAGGAACACGCCGATCGTCGCCATGACCACGCAGGACAGGACGAGCCACACGCTGGTGAATTTGTTGAACTGCGCAAGCAGCACCAGGAAGATCAGGAAGATCGCTGCGCCGAAAGCCTTGCCGAGGAAGGCGCTGGCTTCCGCGCTGTCCTCGTTTGAGCCGGCGAGCTTCCAGCGGATGCCGCTGCCGAGATCCATATAGCTGACGGCCTTGGTGACCTGCTCCTGCACCGCCGCGACCTGCGCGCCGGCGCTGACATTGGCCTGCACGACCACGGTGCGCGCGCCGTCGATGCGGTTCAGGATGCCGACGGTCGGCTCCGGCTTGCGCACGACGAAATTCGAGATCGGCACCGACCCTTGCGAGGTCTGCACCCTGAGCTCGTCGAGCGTCGACAGCGTGCGCCGGTCCTCGGGCAGGCGGAGCCGGATGTCGACCGCGTCGTCGGCGCCGGCCGGCCGGTATTCCGACAGCTTGAGGCCGTTGGTCACCAGTTGCACCACCGTGCCGACCGAAGTTGGGCTGATGCCGTATTGCGCCGCCTTGGCGCGGTCGACCTCGATCGCCCAATCGACACCGGGCGGCGGCAGGCCGTCCGAAATGTCGATGACATTGGGGATCTTGGCGATGCGTGCCGCGACCGCGCGCGCCTTATCGTCGAGCCCGGCCGGGTCGACGGCCGACAGCCTGATCTGGATCGGCTTGCCGGTCGGCGGGCCGGCTTCCGGCACGCGCACTTCGACATCGACGCCGGGAATGCCGGCCATCACGCCGCGTAGGTCGTCGAGGATCTGGTTGGCCGACTTGCGCTCGCGCCAATCGACGAACTCGTACTGGATGACGCCGACCACGTCTTCCGGAATGTCCTGGCCGCCGCCTTGCGTCTTGCCGACGCGGGTATAGACCGACTTCACGCCGGGCCAGCCGAGCAGACGGTTTTCCGCCGTCTTCGTCGCGGCGTCCATTTCGGCCAGCGAAAGATTGCCGCGGGCATGCACATAGAGCAGGCCGTAATCCGGCTCGACGCTGGGGAAGAACTCGACGCCGGCGCCATATTTCGAATAGGCGAAGCCGACGCCGACCAGAAGTCCGACGGTGAGCAGGATCACCGTGATCGGGAAGCGCACAGCCTGCTTGACCACCGCCATGTACCAGCCGTCGCGGTTGCCTTCCTCGTGATGCTCCGGTGCCTTGGCGAAGATCGCGCCCAAAGTCGGCGCGAAGACCAGCGCGTAGAGCATCGAGGCCGACAGCGTCACGATCAGCGTGATCGGCATATATTTCATGAAGTCGCCGATGATGCCCGGCCAGAACAGCAGCGGCGAGAAGGCGGCGATGCGCGTCATCGTCGCCGCGATGACCGGGCCGGCCATGCGCTTGGCGGCCAGCGCGAAGGCATCCGCCTTCGGCATGCCCTCGCTCATGCGCCGTTCCGCGAATTCGGTGACGATGATGGCGTCGTCCACCAGCATGCCGACGGCCAGGATCAGGCTGAACAGCACGATCATGTTGATCGTGTAGCCCATCATGGCAAGCAGCAGGATGCCCATCAGGAACGATGACGGGATGGCAAGCCCGATGAGCAGCGAGGCCCGCCCCGACAGCGCATAAAGGATGACGATGAACACCAGGATGACGGCGATCATCACATGGTTCTGCAGGTCGCCCAGCAGCTGGTTGACGAAGACCGACTTGTCCTGCGTGTAGGTGACATGCATGCCCTCGGGCATGGTCTTGATAAAGGTGTCCGACACTTCCCTGACATGGTTCAACGTGTCGATCAGGTTGGCGCCTATGCGCTTCTTGACTTCGATGGCGATCGCAGGCTTGCCGTTGAGGCGAGTGACCGTCTCGGCGTCCTTGAAGGTCGAGCGTATGGTCGCGATGTCCTTGGCCTGGACCACGGCGTTCGGCGTGGCGACCACCGGCAGGTTCGCGACATCCTCGGGCGTCTCGATCAGCGACGGCACCTTGACCGCGTATTTGCCTTCCGAGCCTTCGAGATTGCCGGCCGCGACCAGGCTGTTGGAGGAGGCGACGCCCTGGATCACCTGGTCGAGCTGCAGTCCGTAGGAGGAAAGCTTCACCGGATCGACGACAACCTCGACAAGGTCGTCGCGAGCGCCCTGTAGCGAGCCTTCGAGCACGCCGGGCACCTCCTCGATGCGGTCGCGCAGCTCGCGCGCGGCCGACGTCAGCACGCGCTCCGGCACATCGCCGGAAAGCGTGACGACCAGAACCGGGAATTCCGAGACGTTGACCTCGTTGACGGTCGGCTCTTCCGCCGCCTGCGGCAGGTCGGCCTTGGCGTCCTGCACCTTGCTGCGCGTATCCTGCAGCGCCGTCGCGAGATCCGTCTGCGGCTGGAATTCGACCAGCACATAGCCGCCGCCCTGGAAGGCGGCTGAGCGCATCTCCTTGAGCCCCTTGAGGCTCTTGAGCTTGCTTTCCATCGGCCTCAGCAGCAGGCGCTCGGAATCCTCCGGTGAGATGCCCTGATAGATCAGGCTGACATACATCATCGGAATCGGAACGTCGGGCTCTGCTTCCTTCGGCGTGGACTGGTAGGCGACCCAGCCCGCAACGACCAGAAACAGCAGCGCCGATATGGTGAGGCGAGCGTTGTTGATGGCGAGTCTGACGATATCCATGACTTCGGCCTGTTATGCTTCGGGGGCTGCGGACTGCCATCGCCGGATTGGGCCGGCGACGGACGCGTCCTGCTTTACTGCGTGCCGGCGGTGGCTTCGCCAATCAGCTTGTCGATGGTCGCCTGGTCGGCCTCGACGGGCTTCACCGGATCGCCCTCCTTCACCAGCTCCTGGCCGGCGACGATGATGCGCGCATCTTGCGGAATGCCGCCCAGCACCAGGCCGTGCGGCGTGTCGTCGACCAGGTCGATCGGAAAGAACGCCACCTTGTCGTCCTTGCCGACGGCGCGAATGCCGAGGTCGCCCTTGTCGCCGAGCGTCACCACCGAACGCGGCAGCATGACCGCGTTGGTCGGCTCGGCGCTGAGCGCGATCTCGGCCGTCATGCCGGCGGGGATGGAGCCGTCGGGATTGGGTATCGCCACCTCGACGCGGAAGGTGCGGGTCTGCGCCGAGGCATCGCGGCTGATGTAGCGCACGGTGCCGGTGACCTTCTGGTCGTTGACGAGGCGGACATCGGCCTCGTCGCCGATCTTGACGTAGCGCAGGTCGCGCTCGCTGATCTCGCCGCGGGCGATGACCGGATCGAGCTTCAGGACTGTCGCCACCTCGCCGCCCTGCATCACCGAGCTGCCGAGCTCCACCGGGATGCGGTCGATGACGCCGTCGAATGGCGCCTTGACCTCGTTGCGGTCGAGCTCCGCCTGCGCGGTGTCGAGCTGCGATTGCGCCAGCGTCAGGTTGGAACGGGCGGTATCGAGCTGCAGCTTCGGCAGATTGCCGGTCTTGGCCAGCCGCTCGGCAGCATCGAGCTCGGCTTTGCGCTGCGCCAGCAATTGCTTGGCATTGTCGACGTTGGAGATCTTCTCCTCGGCCGCGAGCATCAGCACGAGGTCGCCGGTCTTGACGCGGTCGCCCTGCTTGACCGGCAACTTCTCGATGACGCCGGCGACGCGCGTCGCCAGCACGGCCCGCTTGTCGGCCTCGGTCAGGCCGGAGATGCGGATGGCGCGCGCATAGGTTTTGCGCGGCGGCGTCACTACGGCGACCGTGCGCAACGCGGCTTTGGGCTCGGCTTGCGCGGCGTCCGGCTTGGTGGCCTCCGGCTGAGCGGGCTTGCCGGCGTCGGCGTGCTTGTCGGTGGCGGCCGACTTGTCGGTGGTAACCGACTTGTCGGCGGCGCTACCGACGGACGAAAACTCACCCGTGCCCATCCAGGCCGCGAATCCGATGAGCACGACAATGGCAGCAAGCTTGTGAAACCTGATTTTCGGCATCGTCATTTTTTCCGTTGCAGGACCTGGCGAGGTCGGCGCTTCCGACTTCGGGCGCGCGGCCGATATGGGTGTGCGCGGGGCCTAGTTCAATTTGCCGTGATCGGCGAAGCGCAGCTTCTACCTGAAAGTTGCGGCGCAATATAGTCGGAAAAGTTGCGGTAGCATTGCGAAGTGGAACGTGGTTCCTCGACAAATCCAAGCTTTTCTGCCAGACGGCTGCGCTTTTTTCCGGCGCGCCGATAGTTTTCCATGGCTTCCCTAACGTTACTGGCAACAGCCGTCAGGATGATGCGGAAAGCTCCCATATGAAGCGCCGATCATCCGCGTTGACCGCGGTTCCATCCCCGCCATTCCCGGGCTGAAGCTGTCAAGTGATGAGCTTCAGCAGCCGGAAAAGACGCTCGAATGTCTTGCCATAGGGCGGGCGCAGCAGGCCGCCGGCGCTGAGCTTCGACTGGATGAAGATGGGCTTTTCCTTGCTGAAGGTGCGAAAACCCCACTCGCCGTGATAGGCGCCCATGCCGCTGTCGCCGACGCCGCCGAAGGGCTGCCGCTCCTGCGCCAGATGCATCATGCAGTCATTGACCGTGACGCCGCCGGCCACGGTTTCCCGCATGACCCTGCGGCGATTGGCGCTGTCGCTGCCGAACCAGTAAAGCGCCAGTGGACGCTCGCCCCGGTTCACATGATCGAGAGCCTCGTCCACGCTGCCATATTCGACGATCGGCAGCACCGGTCCGAAAATCTCCTCGCGCATCAGCCGCAGAGTCTCGCCGGCATTGCGCACCAGCACCGGCGCCATCTTGCGGTCGCTGATGCCGAGCTTCTCGTTCGCAGGATTGATCTCGATAATGTCGGCGCCGCTGTCGCGCGCCTCGGCGACCATGTCGCTCAGCCGCCGGTGATGCCGCTCGCTGACGATCGCCGTATAGTCGGGATTGTCGCCGAAGCGCGGATAGAGCTTCGCGATTGCCGCCGCGAACTTAGCCGCGACCGCCGCGCCCTGGCCTTGCGGGACCATCAGATAGTCGGGCGCGATGCAGGTCTGGCCGGCATTGAGCAATTTGCCGTAGGCAACGCTGGCGACCGCCGCATCAAGATCGCAGGAGGGATCGAAGATCGCCGGCGACTTGCCGCCGAGCTCGAGCGTCACCGGCGTCAGATTGTCAGCGGCAGCCAGCGCAACCTGGCGGCCGACGGCGGTCGAGCCCGTGAACAGGAGGTGGTCGAACGGCAAGGACACGAACGCCTTGCCGACCTCCGCGTCGCCGACCGCCAGGCTGATCTCGTCGGCGGCGAAATATTTTTCGACCAGGCTGGCGAGCAGGTCCGAAAATTTCGGCGTCAGCTCCGAAGGCTTGATCAGCACGCGGTTGCCGGCGGCCAGAGCGGCTGTCGCCGGCGCGATGGCGAGCTGGAAAGGATAGTTCCAGGGCGAGACGATGCCGACGACGCCGAGCGGCTGCGGCAAGAGGCGGTTGCGGCCGGGCAGGAAGGGCAGGCTGGTGGCGACGCGGCGCTCGCGCATCCAGGCGCCGAGATGCGACAGCGCATGCCTGATGCCGGCGCGCACGACGAACAGTTCGGCAAGCCGCGTCTCCTGAGCCGAGCGGGCGGAAAAATCGCTGTCGATCGCCGCGCAGATCTCGGCTTCGTGCTTTTCAGTGAGCGCCAACAGGCGCTTCAGCCGATCCTTGCGCAAGTCCAGCGTCGGGAACGGCTCCTTCTCGAAGGCCCTGCACTGCGCTTCAAACCTGACCCCGAGAGCGTTTTGTCTGGTTTGCAGCATCGCGACCTCCCCTTTACGTTCAGGTAAGCTATATCGCCCCGACAACCGAATCCAGCATTGCCCCGGTTCCGCTGGGGAAGATGCTGACAGCCGGAGCGGACTTGCTGACAGGTATGGAAGACATCAGGCGCGGCGGCGCGCAGATTCTGGCTTAATGTGCGCTGCCAGGAACTCCTTGACGCGACGCCCGGGTGCCGGGCCGCGCAGCGGCTTGAAGCCGTCGTCGAGCTCGCCTGAAAGGTCGAGCGTGGCGTTCTGGCCGACGGCGTCGTAATTCTCTTCCAGCCAGTCGCTGGCGGCGCTGCGGCCGAGGTCGCGCAGATAGGCGATGAAAGCCCATTCGGCGTTGACCTTGGACGACGCGGAGAGGTCCTTGAAAGCCTCGTCGGCATCGATGCGGTGCATGCGGATGTCGCGATATTCGCCATGCGGCAGGCGTCCGGCCGCGATCAACTCCTTGACGAAGGCGATCGAGCGGAATTCGCGCAGCAGCCCGGCATTGAAGGTGATCTCGTCGATGCGGTTCTGGATCTCATTGGCGCTCTTCGGCGTGCCTTCGCGCACCACCGGATTGATCTGCACCAGAAGCACGTCCTCGGTCGCCGCCGTCTTGAAGAACGGATAGAGCGCCGGATTGCCGCCATAGCCGCCGTCCCAATAGGGCACGCCCTTGATCTCGACGGCGCGGAACAATTGCGGCAGGCAGGCCGAAGCCATCACCGTGTCGAGGTCGATCTCGCCGTCGGAGAAGACGCGCAGCTGTCCCGTCTCGACATTGGTCGCCGAGATGAACAGCTCAATCGACTTGCAGGCGCGCACATTGTCGAAGTCGATCTCCTTCGCCACCACATCGCGCAGCGGGTTGAGGCCGAGCGGATTGGCGACATAGGGCGAGAACACCCGCGACATCGTGTCGAAGAAAAAATAGCCGGGCGTGTTCTCGATCGACCAATTGCCCCAGACCACGTCCCACGGCATGCGCTGCACCGGGCTGAAACGCCCCTTCGAGGCCACCGCTCGCCAGAAATCGTCGAGCTTTTTGCGCGCGCCTTCGACGCCGCCCCGGACATATCCGTCGGCCAGCGCCACCGCGTTCATTGCGCCGGCGCTGGTGCCGGACACCGCCGCGATCTCCAGCCGCCCGTCCTCCAGCAGCCGGTCGAGCACGCCCCAGGAAAAGGCGCCATGCGAACCGCCGCCCTGGAGCGCGATGTTGATCTTCTTCTTTTCCTCCGCCTTGCCGTTCTTCGCCATGGCGTTCCTTGTCTCGATGCGCCGGCCTACCGCTGCGTTGTTTGCACGGAGACGACGCAGTCAGCCTATGTTGCAGCGCAGCATATAGGGGCGAACCAAGGCAAGAACACGAACACACAAGCGTGATCATGGAATTTCCTCGCTCCACGAAATGGGCTACAGCATGCTGTGACTAGCGCGACTGATCAGGCCGAACCTTGATTGCCAGGTGGTTCCCCCAATCCGTCGCTGCTCCGCAGCGCCACCTTTCCCCCCTCCGGAGGGAAAGGAAGGGAGCGTTGCTGGACGAGCATTGACGGCAAAAAGCTTGGCGCCTTTCCTCTACCCCTTCGATCGGGGGAGAGGTGGCTCGGCGAAGCCGAGACGGAGTGGGGGTCGACCAGCGCTGCATAAGACAAGGCATGCGCCAAGCTGCATGCACGCTATCGCCAAAGGCCAGCCGCTTGGAAAGGTGTGCATGCCGTAGCCGAGGCGGGGCGAGGAACCGAACCTCTCAAGCAACCAGATCGGGCACCGGCCCGACATAATGCGACTGCGGCCGGATGAGCCGTCCGGTCGCCTGCTGCTCGCGGGCGTGCGCAATCCAGCCGGCAACGCGGCCGGCGGCAAAGACGTTGGAGAACGCCTCTTTCGGGAAGCCGACCGCTTCCAAAAGAAGCGCGGTATAGAACTCGACATTGGTCTGGATCGAGCGCTGCGGCTTGGCGATGCTGAGCACCTCAAGCGCCGCCTGCTCCACGGTTTCGGCGAAGGCCAACCTGCTACCCATCTCCTTGCTGCTCGTCTTGTTGCGCGAACCGAGCTGCCGCACGACCGTCTTCAGCGCATCGGCTCGCGGGTCGCGCACGCGGTAGATGCGATGGCCGAAACCCATGATGCGCTGGCCATGGGCGATCTCGTTGCGCAGCCATGCCGTGGCGTCGCCGCTGGCCTTGATGGCGTCCAGCATCTCGATCACCGGCCCCGGCGCGCCGCCATGCAGCGGACCTTTCAGCGCGCCGAGCCCAGCCAGGATCGCCGAGGTCAGTCCGGCCTGGGTCGAGGCCACCACGCGGGTCGCGAAGGTCGAGGCGTTGAGCCCGTGGTCGCAGACCGTCACCAGATAGCTGTCGAGCGCCTTGGCAAGCGCGGGCGAGGCGGAGCCGGAAAGCATGCGCAGCATGTCACCGGCATGATCGGCTTTTTCGTCGGGAGCAATAGGCGTCTTACCCCGGCCAAGGCGCAGCAAGGCCGGCGTCAGCACCGCAGGCGCCGCGACCAGCCGCAGCGCATCGGCAAGCCTGTCGCCGTCCGGCAGGACGGCCATGCCGGCGCGCATGCCGCTGTAGACGTCGAGCGGCGCAAGCTGGGCAAGCATCGGCTGGACGCGATCGAACACTTCCACCCGAGCCTTGCCGATCGCCTCCTCCAGTTCGGCATCGCTCGGAAGGTCGTCGAAGAAGCCGTCGAACAGCAGACGCACCACCTGCGCGTAGCGCCGGCGGCCGGCCAGTTCCATCAGCGAATGGCCTCGGATGGTGAGGTGCCCACCCGCGCCATCGACATCGGAAAGCACCGTGTCTGCCGCCACAACATCATCGAGCCCATTTGCCATGACCGTCTCCTTGACCTTTGGTGCATGACAATTAATGCTGCGCAATCAATGCATCAATCTTGATCAAGATAATCAATGTAAGGCGGCAAATGACGGAATGGCTGACCCGGGATGAGGCGCTGGAGCGGCTCAATGTCCGTCCGCAGACGCTTTATGCCTATGTCAGCCGCGGCCGCATCGGCATGAGGCCGGACGAAGCAGACCCGCGCCGCAGCCGGTACCGCGCCGACGACATCGCCGCGCTCGCCACGCGCCGCGACCGCGGAAGGAGCCCGCAGGCAATCGCCGAAAGCGCCATCGCCTGGGGCGAGCCGGCGATTCCCACGTCAATCTCCACGGTGCTGCATGGTCGTCTCATCTATCGCGGCAGGGACGCGGTGGAGCTTTCGGCGACGGCGACGCTCGAGGAGACCGCCGAGCTGCTATGGGCTTCCGCCCGTCCGGTATCGTTCGCCTCGCTGACCCCTTCGGCCGCCCGGCAAAGCGGCACGCCCACCGCCTTCGCCAGGCTTTCGGCGCTCGCCGCCGCAGGCTGGTCCTCGCTCGGACGCAGGCCGGCGATGCTGCAGCAGGACGGCGCCGCCGCGACCAGCGCGCTGGCAACCGCGCTCGGCGCGTCGCCGGGCTCCGAACCCGTGCATATCAGGCTGGCGCAGGGCTGGTCGGTGGAAGCCGCCGGCGCCGATCTCATCCGCAAGGCGCTGGTGCTTTTGGCCGATCACGAGCTCAACACCTCGACCTTCGCCGCCCGCGTCGCGGCCTCCACCGGCGCGCCGATCGCCGCCTGCCTGCTCGCAGGCCTTGCGACGCTGACCGGCCCGCGCCACGGCGGCGCCGGCGCGGCGGCGATCACGCTTGTCGAGGATGCCGGGCGGCTGGGTCCGGACGAGGCGATTGCACGCTGGCTCGCTCATGACCGGCCGCTGCCAAGCTTCGGCCACCCGCTTTACCCGGAAGGTGATCCGCGCGCGCAAGCACTGCTGCCCGACCTGGAGATCGATGACGGGATCGTACATCTTCGCGACGCCGTGCTCGCCGCGACCGGGCTGCATCCGAATATCGATTTTGCGCTGGCCGCGATGACGCGCAGCCTCAGCCTGCCGGCCGATGCGCCGTTCCGCCTGTTCGCGCTCGGCCGCAGCGTCGGCTGGACGGCGCATGCTGTCGAACAGGTGACCAGCAACAGGCCGATCAGGCCCCGCGCCCGTTATGACGGGCCAATTAGCGCGGGATGATGACTTGCAGATTAGCCGGAACGCGTTTGAGGTCGTCATTCTAGGGCGGAGTAAGGAGCGAAGCGACGCGCGCAGACCCTAGAATCCATGCCGTGACGCTAAGGCGTTGCAACGTATACAGAATTCTGCACCGCTGCGCCCTACGGCGTCGGTCACAGAATGGATCCTCGGGTCAAGCCCGAGGATGACGAAGGGATGGGCCTTTGCGCCAATCTCCAGCGTTCGCGATCGCCGCCAAACGGCGGCACACCCGTCAGGACATCGTGTCCAGCTTGCGCTGCATCGCCGCAATCTGCGCCTTCAATTCCTGCAGATCGTCGCCCTTCTCTTCCTTCTTCGCTGGCTCGGCGGCCGGCGCTGAATTGCCGCCGGCGGGCGGGAACGGCGTGAACATGCGCATGGCGTTCTGGAACATCTCGACATTGCGTCGCGTCTGTTCCTCGAGCGCCTTGATCGGCGTCTTCATCATGTCGATCGGCGTTTTCCCGAAGGTACCCTTGAGCTGCTCGCGAAACCGCTCCTGCTCCTTGGAGAAGGCGATCATCGATTGTTCGAGGAAGCTCGGCACGATCATCTGCATCTGATCGCCGTAGAAGGAGATGAGCTGGCGCAGGAACGGGATCGGCAGCATGTTCTGCCCATCCTTGTTCTCCAGCTCGAAGATGATCTGCGTCAGCACCGGATGCGTGATGTCGTCGCCGGTCTTTGCGTCCTGGACCGTGAACTCCTCGCCCTTCTTGACCATCTCGGCCAAGTCCTCGAGCGTCACATAGGTGCTTGTGCCGGTATTGTAGAGCCGGCGATTGGCATACTTCTTGATGACGATCGGGTCGTCTTTTGCGGCCATCCGTATCCTCCCCAGGACACCGGCACCTCTAGGAGTAAGCGGCCGGTAACGATTGCGCCCTTTATCGAGGATACGCGCAAAAGCCTCACAATTCCAAGCGGTTTGTGCACTGCGGCATCAATTAATGCTGCAGGGCATGACAAAATTCGCCGCGCGGTCAACGTCATGTTGCCGCAACCGGCGCGCGCTCTGCTTGCCGCGCATGGCGGCCATGCCCATTTCCGGTTTGACTCGGCTGCCTGAACCGGCAAGAAAGTCTTCAAGGATAGCCTAGAACACGACACCTCGAAGTCTGGAGAAGAAAATGTCCGCTTCCAATTCCATCGTCGTCGCCAGCGCCGCTCGCACCGCGGTCGGATCCTTCAACGGCAGTTTCGCCGCCACGCCGGCGCATGAACTCGGCGCCGTAGTCATCAGGGAATTGCTGGCGCGCGCGAACGTCGAGGCGGCGGAAGTCGACGAGGTCATCCTCGGCCAGGTGCTGACCGCTGCGCAAGGACAGAACCCGGCTCGCCAGGCCTCGATCAATGCCGGCCTGCCGAAGGAGACCACGGCCTGGGGCCTCAATCAGGTTTGCGGCTCGGGCCTGCGCGCCATTGCGCTCGGCATGCAGCAGATCGCCACCGGCGACGCCAAGGTGATCGTCGCCGGCGGTCAGGAATCGATGTCGATGTCGCCGCATGCCGAGCACCTGCGCGCCGGCGTCAAGATGGGCGACTACAAGATGATCGACACCATGATCAAGGACGGCCTGTGGGATGCCTTCAACGGCTACCATATGGGTAACACCGCCGAGAACGTCGCCCGTCAGTTCCAGATCACCCGCGAAACCCAGGACGAGTTCGCGCTCGCCTCGCAGAACAAGGCGGAGGCTGCGCAGAAGGCCGGCAAGTTCAAGGACGAGATCGTCGCCTTCACCATCAAGGGCAAGAAGGGCGACACAACAGTCGATCAGGACGAGTACATCCGGCACGGCGCGACGCTCGACGCCATGACCAAGCTGAAGCCTGCTTTCGACAAGGACGGCACGGTCACCGCCGCCAACGCGTCGGGCATCAATGACGGCGCCGCCGGCGCGCTGCTGATGACCGAGTCCGAGGCCGTGCGGCGCGGCATTACCCCGCTGGTGCGCATCGCCTCCTGGGCGACCGCCGGCGTCGATCCGGCAATCATGGGCACAGGGCCTATTCCCGCTTCGAAGCGGGCGCTGGAGAAGGCCGGCTGGTCGGTCAAGGACCTCGACCTCGTCGAGGCCAACGAGGCGTTCGCCGCGCAAGCCTGCGCCGTCAACAAGGGCATGGGCTGGGATCCCTCGATCGTCAACGTCAACGGCGGCGCCATCGCCATCGGCCATCCGATCGGTGCTTCGGGCGCCCGCGTCTTCAACACGCTGGTCTACGAGATGCGTCGCCGCGGCGCCAAGAAGGGCCTTGCCACGCTGTGCATCGGCGGCGGCATGGGCGTTGCGATGTGCGTGGAAGCGCTGAACTGAGCGAATAGCGAATAGGGAGTAGCGAATAGGGAAAACGGCGTCGGCGCAGCAGGCTTCAATCCCCTACTCGCTATTCGCTACTCCCTACTCGCTCCTCCGATCAACAGGGAGGAGCACACATGACCAAAGTAGCAATCGTCACGGGCGGAACACGCGGCATCGGCGCGGCGATATCGGTCGCCTTGAAGACCGCCGGCTATTCGGTCGCGGCGAACTATGCCGGCAATGACGAGGGGGCCCAGAAATTCAAGGCCGAGACTGGTATCCCCGTCTACAAATGGTCGGTCGCCGACTACGAGGCCTGCGCCGCAGGCATCAAGCAGGTGGAGGCCGATCTCGGCCCGGTCTCCGTGCTGGTCAACAATGCCGGCATTACTCGCGACACCATGTTCCACAAGATGACGCCCGCACAGTGGAAGGAAGTGATCGACACCAACCTGTCCGGCGTCTTCAACATGACGCATCCTTTGTGGAGCGGCATGCGCGACCGCAAGTTCGGCCGCGTCATCACCATTTCCTCGATCAACGGCCAGAAGGGTCAGATGGGCCAGGTCAATTATTCGGCCTCGAAAGCCGGCGATATCGGCTTCACCAAGGCGCTGGCTCAAGAGGGGGCTCGCGCCGGCATCACAGTCAATGTCGTCTGCCCCGGCTACATCGCCACCGACATGGTCATGGCCGTGCCGGAAAAAGTACGGGAGTCGATCATCGCTCAGATCCCGGTCGGTCGCCTCGGCGAGCCGGAAGAGATCGCGCGCTGCGTCGCCTTCCTGGCTTCCGATGAGGCCGGCTTCATCACCGGCTCGACCATCACCGCCAATGGCGGTCAGTATTTCGCCTGACACCCCAGTAGGTCGCCCGACACCGTTTACCGCCAAAGGCGGCTCCGGCACCGAAGCCGCCTTTTTTGTTCGCCGGCACGCCGGCGCGACACCTTGCCTCAATTCGGCACGCAAAAGTTAACGGCCGCAGCCACGCTCTGTGCATAACCGCTGCGACAAGCTGTGAATCCTCGGTGGGCAAGCTGTGGATAACACCATATCTAGGGGTGAACAAACCGGGAAAGCCGTCGGATCGCTGATTCGTCGCCGATTCGTTCCGGCTTTGGCCGGAAAGTTAACAGTGGACGGTGCAAACGTCACCGAACTCGTTAAAGGCGATTAAGAAAAATCAACAATTTCATAAACTTGAAGTCTGCGCCCAGGTCGGGTCTGACCATTGCCCGGCAAAGGTTAACGACGACCCGGGTCCGGCCGAGGCAAAGCAGGAATCGGGCCAATTCAGCGATTCAGCATGTGGTGAGACTCACCGTCAAAAAATCCACATATAGCCGTGAACAAACCCTGAATCAGAACGAGTCACCGATTCGTCGCTGATTCGTTCCAGACTCGTTCCAGCTGTTAACAAGCGGCCGATTTTGGCTGCCCCCTCCGGCATAGCCAGTTCGCGAGGGAACATTCCGCTTTCGCTTCACGCCCGAAGTCCCTATGTGTCGCCTGTCACACGCGGCGGCAGCGCCGTGCTTCAGACTACGGGCGGCAGAAACCTTATTTCCGAGCCGATGAACATCCAGCCGAAACACTCCCACCCGCTGATCCTTTCGGGCCGCGACGTGACGGCCGTGCTGGGCCCGACCAACACCGGCAAGACGCATCTCGCCATCGAGCGCATGGTCGCGCATGAGACCGGTGTCATCGGCCTCCCGCTGAGGCTGCTCGCCCGCGAGGTCTATGCGCGCGTCTGCGAGAAGGTCGGCGCCCACAAGGTGGCGCTGATCACCGGCGAGGAGAAGATCGTGCCTGCCGGCGCGAAATATTCGGTCTGCACCGTCGAGGCGATGCCGCGCGAGACCGACGCCGCCTTCGTCGCCATCGACGAGGTGCAGCTCGCCGGCGATCTCGAGCGCGGCCATATCTTCACCGATCGTATCCTGCATCTGCGCGGCCGCCAGGAGACGCTGCTCCTGGGCGCGGCCACCATGCATGGCATCCTGCAGCGCCTGTTGAAGGGCGTGTCGGTGGTGACGCGGCCGCGGCTGTCGCACCTTGCCTATGCCGGCTCGAAGAAGCTCACCCGGTTGCCGCGGCGCACGGCGATCGTCGCCTTCTCGGCCGACGAGGTCTATGCGATCGCCGAGCTGATCCGCCGCCAGCAGGGGGGTGCTGCCGTCGTGCTCGGCGCTCTTTCCCCGCGCACCCGAAATGCCCAGGTGGAGATCTTCCAGTCCGGCGATGTCGACTATCTCGTCGCCACCGACGCCATCGGCATGGGCCTGAACCTCGATCTCGATCACGTCGCCTTCGCTCAGAACCGCAAGTTCGACGGCTATCAATACCGCAACCTGACCGCCGCCGAGCTTGGCCAGATCGCCGGCCGCGCCGGCCGGCACCTGCGCGACGGAACGTTCGGCGTCACCGGCCAGGTCGACCCATTCGACGAGGAACTGGTCGCCAAGATCGAGGGACACGATTTCGATCCGGTGAAGGTGCTGCAGTGGCGCACCGCCGATTTCGACTTTTCCAGCCTCGATGCGCTGAAGCGCTCGATCGAGGCCAATGCGCCTGTCGAAGGGCTGACCCGCGCGTTGCCGGCGGTGGATGCGCAGGCACTGGAGCAGCTATCGCGCGACGGCGACATCCGCGGCTTGGCCACCGGCAAGGAGCGCGTGGCGCTGCTTTGGGAAGCCTGCGCGCTCCCCGACTATCGCAAGATCGCGCCGGCACAGCATGCCGATCTTATCGCCTCGATCTATATGGACCTTGCGCGTCACGGCCATGTCGATGAGAATTACATGGCCGAGCAGGTGCGGCGCGCCGACACGACGGAAGGCGATATCGACACGCTGTCGCACCGGATCGCGCAGATCCGCACCTGGACTTTCGTCTCCAACCGCCCCGGCTGGCTGGCCGATCAGCTACACTGGCAGGAAAAGACGCGCGAAATCGAAGACAGATTGTCGGATGCGCTGCATGAGCGGTTGACGAAACGCTTCGTAGACCGCAGGACTTCCGTCCTCATGCGGCGCCTTAGAGAAAATACCATGCCTGAAGCCGAAATCAGCCCGTCCGGAACCGTCCTCGTCGAAGGCCATCACGTCGGCGAGTTGCAGGGGTTCCGCTTCACCGCCGACCAGAGCGCCGGCGGCGAGGACGCCAAGGCGGTGCGCACCGCCGCCCAGAAGGCGCTCGCGGCCGAGTTCGAGGCGCGCGCCGAGCGCTTTGCCGCCTGCGCCAATGGCGACCTGGCTTTGGGCTCGGACGGCGTCCTGCGCTGGATCGGTGCGCCGATCGGCACGCTGGTCGCCGCCGACGAGGCGCTGAAGCCGCGCCTGGTTCTGCTTGCCGACGAGCAGCTGACCGGCCCCGCCCGCGACAAGGTCGCGGCGCGCGCCGAGCGTTTCGTCAATTTCCAGATCGAAACGCTTTTGAAGCCGCTGGTCGACCTGAAGAATGCCGACCAGCTCGCCGGCATCGCGCGCGGCATCGCCTTCCAGCTGGTCGAGCATTTCGGCCTGATCAATCGCCGCGACATCGCGGAGGAGATGAAGTCGCTCGACCAGGAAGGCCGCGCAGCGCTTCGCCGCCTCGGCGTCCGCTTCGGCGCCTACCATGTCTTCGTGCCGGCGCTGATCAAGCCGGCGCCGGCTGGCCTGGTGACGTTGCTGTGGGCGCTGAAGAACGACGGCAAGGACAAGCCCGGCTTCGGCGATGTGGTGCATGCGCTGGCTTCCGGCCGCACCTCGGTCGTTATCGACCCGACCTTCGACAAGACCTTCTACAAGCTCGCCGGCTACCGCAATCTCGGCCGCCGCGCCGTGCGCGTCGATATCCTCGAGCGGCTTGCCGACCTCATCCGCCCGGCGACCAACTGGAAGCCCGGCCTCGGCCAGCGTCCGGACGGCGCCTATGACGGTCACGCCTTCATAGTGACGCCGCCGATGATGTCGATCCTCGGCGCCACGGCCGACGACATGGAGGAGATCCTGAAAGGTCTCGGCTATCGCTCGGAGGCCAAGCCGGCCGCCGAGGTTAAGGCGAAGCTCGACGCGCTGGACGACGCCGCCCGCGAAGCGGCAGCGGCCAAGCTCGCCGCGGATAATGCCGCGCGCGCCGCGCGCGAGGCAGAGGCACAAGCCGCGGCAACTGATACGGTCGCGGAGGCAACGGTCGACGGCTCGGAGCCGGCTGCCGCCGAAGCTCCGGCTGAAGCCGTCGCGGAAGTGGCAGCGGAACCTGCCACGGCAGAGCCGGCAGAAGCTCCGGCCGCGGTTACGGAAGAGCCCGCCGCTGTGGAAGGCGCCGCAGCGGTGGACATAGCGGCAGCGCCCGAGTCGGCCGAAAGCGCCGACGCTCTTACCTCCCCCCAACACCAGGTGGAGGATAGTGCCGGCGGCGATCCGCCAGCCGAAGCCGAGGAACCAAAACCTGTGCTCCTGTGGCGCCAGGCGCGTTTCGACCATCAGCGTCCGCGCCATCGCCACGACAACCGTCGCGACAATCGCCCGCGCGGCGCCCAGCCCGCACGCGAGGCAGGCGCCGCAAGCGGTCAGCCCGGCGATCGGCCCGCCCAGGAAGGCCGCCGCGAGCAGCGCGAAGGCGCCGGCAAGCCGCGCTTCGACCGCTCGAAGTTCAAGCCGAGGCCCGAGACAGGCGACCGGCGTGAGGGCGCTGAACGGCGCGAAGGCAAGCCGCAAGGCGAACGCCGCGAAGGCCGGCCGGACTGGAAGGGCGGCAGGCAGGACGACAAGGGCAACACTCCGGCCGGCAAGCCTGCCTTCCAGGGCAAGCCGCGCGAGGAACGTCCGCAGCGCTTCGATCCGGATTCGCCCTTTGCCAAGCTCGCCGCCTTGCGCGACCAGCTGAAGAAATAGGTTCGAGCATGATCCCGAAAAGTGGGACCCGGTTTTCGGGCGAGATCATGCTCCATCAAAGAACCAGCATGATCCCGAACCGAAGGACCGCGTCAGCGAAAAGTGGGAACCGATTTTCGGATAAGATCATGCTCTACCAAAGCTAGCCGCGATGGTTGGAGAAGGCCGTCAACGCATCGACAAATGGCTGTTCTTCTCGCGCGCGGTGAAGTCGCGGTCCTTGGCGGCAAAGGTCGTCGTCGCGGGACGCGTCCGCATCAATCGCGACAAAGCAGCGCAGGCGTCGGATCTGGTCAAGCCCGGCGACGTGCTCACCATCATGCTCGAGCGCCGTATCCTCGTCTGGAAGGTGCTGAACTGTGGCGCCAGGCGCGGCCCGGCCGACGAGGCGCGGCTGCTTTACGAGGATCTGTCGCCGACGCCGGCACCCAAAGGCGAGGCGGTTCCGGACGCCGTTCCAGCCTTGCGCGAGGCCGGCAGCGGCCGCCCGACCAAACGCGAGCGGCGGCAGACCGACCGGCTGCTCGGCGACGACTGAGATATAGCCGGGCCGCGGCACGGCTGCAGCAATTCCAGGAAAACTGCGCAACGGTTGGGCTGGAGGACTTGGCCGAAGCTTTCCGGCTGGAATTCCATTCCGCGACACCGGCTGCGCCTGCAATCCCTGCCCTTGCATGCGGCGGGCAAAGGCGTTACCTCAGCCGAAAAGCCCAGCAAAATGGGACGTTCCGGAGCCTGCAATGACCTATGTCGTGACCGACAATTGCATCAAATGCAAATATATGGACTGCATCGAGGTCTGTCCGGTCGACTGTTTCTACGAGGGCGAGAACATGCTCGTCATCCATCCTGACGAGTGCATCGACTGCGGCGTCTGCGAGCCCGAATGCCCGGCCGACGCGATCAAGCCGGACACCGAGGGCGGCCTCGACAAATGGTTGCAGATCAATTCCGAATACGCCGAGAAGTGGCCCAATATCACCGCCAAGAAGGAGCCGCCGGCGGACGCCAAGACCTTCGACGGCGAGACCGGCAAGTTCGAGAAATATTTCTCGGCGGAGCCCGGCGAAGGCGATTGATATAGCGGCCGGGAATACCGGCATGACGCGGCGTAACCGGACCGATACAATTGCTGTCTTGACGGGCAGCGCTGCCGCTTGGCGTTAGCGAATGCAGCAAAACCTTGATTCTTCCGACTTTTTGTGTTACATCAACGAAACATGCCGGTGACACAACGTCGATTTATGGCGCTAACGCCCCAAATCACTGAAAGGTGAGCTTTTAGATCCGGACCAGAGCGATCTGGGGCAGGCGGTCGCATTCGTGCGATATGCCGGCCCTTGGCTTTTCCGGTGGGTTCATCCTGTTGCGCGGCTAACGGTCGGCTTTGCCGACCTCGTGGGTTCGAGCCGGCATGATGCCGGCTGCACAACTTAAGGAGTTCAGGGCGTAATGGCAACGATCACCCCGCAGAAGAAGTCCAACGCGGCTCGTCACGGGTTCAAGACCGGCGAATTCATCGTCTATCCGGCGCATGGCGTCGGCCAGATCGTGGCGATCGACGAGCAGGAAGTTGCGGGTCACAAGCTAGAACTGTTCGTCATCGATTTCCAGAAGGACAAGATGCGGCTGAAGGTGCCGGTCGCCAAGGCGACCTCGATCGGCATGCGCAAGCTGTCGGAAGAGGATTATGTCGACCGCGCGCTGAAGGTCGTGCAGGGCCGCGCCCGCATCAAGCGCACCATGTGGTCGCGCCGCGCCCAGGAATATGACGCCAAGATCAACTCGGGCGACCTGATCTCGATCTCGGAAGTTGTGCGCGACCTCTACCGCGCCGACAACCAGCCGGAGCAGTCCTATTCCGAGCGCCAGCTCTACGAAGCCGCGCTCGACCGCATGGCCCGCGAGATCGCCGCGGTGAACCGCATGTCGGAGACCGAGGCGGTGCGCCTCATCGAGGTCAACCTCAACAAGGGTCCGAAGCGCGGCGCCAAGGCCGACAACGAGGAAGCCGAGCAGGAAGAAGCTGCCTGAGCTTTTTCGCTTTTGAGTTTACGAAGAACCCGGCGTCGCGCCGGGTTTTTTGTTTCTGGTACCCAATTCTACACCCCGCTGCCGCCTTCCCTCTGCGCCTCCTCTTGCCTGAGCGAGGCGATGAAGCGCTTGGTTCGCTCGCGCTCCGGATTGTCGAACACGACCGAAGCCGGGCCTTTCTCGACGATCGAGCCGGCGTCCAGAAACACCACCTCCTGCGCGATCTTGGAGGCGAGCCTGAGATCATGCGTGGCCATCACCATGGTCGTGCCTTCGCGTGCGAGCTGTCCGAGCACGTCTACTACCTCCTGCGCCAGTTCCGGATCGAGCGCAGAGGTCGGTTCGTCGCAGAGCAGCACGCGCGGCGACGGCGCCAGCGCCCGGGCGATCGCCACGCGCTGCTGCTGGCCGCCGGACAGAGTCGCCGGCCAGGCGTCGGCCTTTTCCGCCATGCCGACCTTTTCGAGCAGCGCCATCGCCCGCTCGCGCGCCCTTGGCTCAGGCCATTTCAGCACCGTCACCAGTCCTTCCATGACATTCTCGATCGCTGTGCGATGCGGGAAAAGCTGAAAATTCTGGAACACCATGCCGGTCTGCAGGCGGATGCGCTGGATATGCTTGGCCGGCACCTTGCCACCCGGATGGAACGCAAGCGTCTCGTCGCCGATGCGCAGGGACCCGGACGTCGGGATTTCCAACAGGTTGATGCAGCGTAAGAGCGTGCTTTTGCCGCCGCCGGAAGGGCCGACCAGCGCAGTCACGCTGCCCTCGTCGAGGGTGACGGTCACGCCCTTCAGCACAAGATTGTCGCCGAAGCGCTTTTCGATGTTGCTGAGGCCGATCATGCGTTGGCCTCCAGGAACCCGCCATAGCGGTTTAGCCGCACTTCCAGCCGCGCCTGCAGCGCCGACAGAACCGAGCTCAACGCGAGATAGAGCGCGGCCGCTTCGACATAGAGGATCAGCGGCTCATAGGTGGTCGCGACGATGCGCTGCGCGGCCTGGAACATCTCGGGCACCGTGATTGCCGCCGCCAGCGAGGTATCCTTGACCAGCGAGATGAAGGTGTTGGAAAGCGGCGGGACAGCAACGCGGCCCGCCTGTGGGAGGATGGTGCGCCGCATCGCCTGGCTCCAGGTCATGCCGATCGAATAGGAAGCTTCCCACTGCCCCTTCGGCACCGAGCCGATGACGGCCCGGATGATCTCAGACGTATAGGCGCCGATGTTGAGCGTGAAGCCTATCAGAGCGGCGGGAAAGGCATCGAGCAGAATGCCGACCGACGGCAGGCCGTAGAAGATCAGGAACAACTGAACGAGCAGCGGCGTGCCGCGAAAAATCCAGACATAGAAGCGCACCATCGCGACCAGCGGCTTCGGGCCGAACAGCCGGATCAGCGCCGTCACCAGTCCGGCGATGAGCCCAAGCGCGAAGGACAGGAGCGTCAGCGGCACGGTGAAGATCAGCGCCGCCCACAACAGCGTCGGCAACGATTCCAGCATCAATTGCAGCCAGTGCGGCACGAAGCGCTTCTCCCTTCCAGATACGGCGGCGCGTCCCCCGTATGGACCGACTATCATGCAAAACCCGGCGGGCCGTCAAAGACGACCCCGATGAATGCCGTGCAAAAACAGCGGGCCGTCGAAGACGGCCCGCCGGTATCCGAGCAAGGAGACGATTGCCTTACTTCGAAACGTCCTGGCCGAAATACTTGTCGGCGATCTTCTGGTAGGTGCCGTCGGCCTTGATGTCGGCCAGCGCCTTGTTGATGGCCGCGACCAGCTCCGGATCCCCCTTGCGCACGATCACGCCGGAATAATCGGCATTCTCTTCCTGCGCCGCGATCTTCACATTGGCGTCCGGCTTGTGCTTCTTGAAATCGAGGAAGGACAGGCTGTCATTGATCGTGGCGTCGGCGCGGCCGGTGAGCAGAAGCTGGATCGACTGGTCGAACCCGTCGGTGCCGACGAGCTCGGCGCCGTTCTTCTCGGCGAGCTTGCCGAAATTGGAGGTCAGCGACTGCGCCGACTTCTTGCCCTTGAGATCGGCGAAGGTCTTGATGTCGGTGTTGTCGCCGCGCACGATCAGCACCGCCTTCGAGGCGATGTAGGGATCGGAGAAATCATACTTGGCCTTGCGCGCATCGGTGATGCCGACCTCGTTGATGACGGCGTCGTAGCGGTTGGCGTCGAGGCCGGCGATCAGGCCGTCCCACTTGCCTTCAAGGAACTGAACCTTGACGCCGAGCTTGTCGCCGATGGCCTTGGCGATCTCGACGTCGAAGCCGACCAGCGCGTTGGACTCATCGTGATAGGTGAAGGGCGCATAGGTGCCCTCAGTGCCTACCTTGAGCACCCCGGCCTGCTTGATCTGGTCGAGATTGGCGCCGGCATAGCCGGCGGTGATCGCCAGAACCTGCAGCGTTCCGGCGAGAAGAAGCGGTTTGAGCCATTTCATTTTTCTGTGATCCCGTTTTGACCGGTGTCCCGGCGCGACTGTGCGAGCCGCAAACTGGCAGATAGAAGGCTGCAAAATAAGGAACCAGATTTCAAAAATCGGCTCTGCCAGAAATCTGATTCTCTAAACCGCCGAGAATTCACCAGAAGGCTTCCCGGCAGATAACAGAATGCTTCCGTCGGCACCATCTACCCCCTCGGGCGGCGGAACCATCCATGCGCCTGACACGTTGCATGGCTGTTGTAGGGCGCGGCGGCATCTTTTCAACCGCTATACGCGCAATCGTCGCAAAAGGAGCCGGCATGATCGAAGACGCGGCAGGACGGACATTGGTCCGGGCGGCAATGAAGGCTCCATACCTCGAGCGCGACGAGGAGCATGTCCTTGCGCTTCGTTGGAAGGAAGAGAACGACCAGCATGCGCTGCACAGGATCACTGTCGCCCATATGCGCCTTGTGATCTCCATGGCCTCGAAATTTCGCCATTACGGCCTGCCGCTCGGCGATCTCATTCAGGAGGGGCATGTCGGCCTGCTCGAGGCGGCCGCCCGTTTCGAACCCGCGCGCGAAGTACGCTTCTCGACCTATGCCACCTGGTGGATCCGCGCCTCGATGCAGGATTACATCCTGCGCAACTGGTCGATCGTACGCGGCGGCACCAGTTCCGCGCAGAAGGCGCTGTTCTTCAATCTCAGGCGTCTGCGCGCGCGCCTCGCCAACGGCGCCGAGCCTCTCTCCAATGCCTCGCTCTACCGCGAGGTCTCGGCGGCGCTGGGCGTGCCGGAGGCCGACGTGGCGATGATGGATTCGCGCCTGTCTTCCCCCGACAGCTCGCTCAACGCGCCTTTGGCCGACGAGAACGGCGCTGCCGAGCGGATGGATTTCCTGGTTTCCGAAGATCCGCTTCCCGACGAGATCGTCGGCGAGAGGATCGACGTCCAGCGCCGCGCTATCTGGCTGCGGAGCGCGCTCGGCGCGCTCAATGCCCGGGAGCTCCGCATCATCGAGGAGCGCAGGCTGAGCGATGACGGCGCCACGCTGGAATCGCTTGGCGAACAGCTCGGCATCTCCAAGGAGCGCGTCCGCCAGATCGAGGCCCGCGCCATGGAAAAGCTGAAGCTGGCGCTGGTGAAGCAAAACCCTGAATTCCTGGCGGAAGCCGCCTGAAGTCAGTCCGGGACCAAACTCAAAGATAAGAAATAACACGCCGTCATCGGGGCCATTTTTCCTCGATGATAACTAGGATTGTGAGCTCTTTAACAGACTGTTGCGCCGCAATCGGCTTTTTGACTCCTCCAGATCACACCACATGGGGGATTTGCCATGCTGCGATGCTGCGCGCTGATTGCACTCTTGATCCTCGTGGGTCTCACGACGTTTCAAGCGCATGCCGAGCGAAGGGTTGCCCTTGTGGTCGGCAATTCGCAATACCGCGAAATCCCGGCGCTCAAGAATCCGGACAAGGACGCAGAAAACGTATCGAGGACATTCCGGCTGGCCGGCTTCGAGGTGTTCGCCGCCAAGGACCTGACCAAGCTTCAGTTCGAAGAGCGGTTCCGCAACTATCTGGCGGCGGCGGACGGCGCCGATCTGGCGGTCGTCTATTATTCGGGGCACGGCTTCCAGATCGGCGGAGAGAATTTCCTGATCCCGGTCGATGCGTCGCTGAAAGATGCGGCCGACATGGAGGTCCAGGCCATCAAGGTCGACGACATATTGCGGCAGCTGCGCTCGAGATCGAAAGTCCAGATGATCATCCTCGACGCTTGCCGCAACGATCCTTTCCCGCGCAAGGACTATTGGCTGCGCGACCAGTTGATCGTCGCCGGCGGCAGCGGCCTTGCGCAGGTAACGGGTTCGCAGAACACGCTGATTGCCTTTGCCACCGAGCCGGGGGCGGTCGCCTATGACGGGTCCGGCGACCTCAGCCCGTTTTCGTCGTCCTTCTCCCGCCGTGCGCTGGCGCCGGGCCAGGAGATACGCTCGGTGATGGCGGCCGTCCGCCGCGACGTGGTCAAGGCCACCAACGGCAAGCAGGTTCCGTGGGAGAACTCCTCGCTGATCGACGACGTCGTGCTGATGCGCGGGGCGGAGCAACCGGCGCCGCCGCCGGAAGCTGAGCAGGACCAGCAGACGGCGGAACGCGGAATCCAGGTGGCCGACGCCGCCGAAGCGATTGGACGTCGCGATATCCAGGTCCCGCTCGGCGTCGGTCCGGTTCCGCTGAAACTGGAGCTTCCGGCCAAGGATGCCTCTATCAGCCTCAAGCTTGCGAGCTACCCGGCGGCCGGCACGCTGTCCCTGCCCGACCGTGTCCTTTCGCCGCAATCGAGGTTGACGGCCGCCGAGGTCGACAAACTGCGCTACGAGCCGCAGATCGGTTCGGTCGCGCCCGTCGAAGTCGGCTTCGATATCCGCGCGGGCAGCGCCGCGAAGCGATCGACGATGCAACTCTCGCCGAGCGTCGACCCTTGCGACCAAGCCGCCGGCGAGCCGCTCGACCTGCAGGGCGTTGTCTCGGGCCGCTTGCCGAACGAGATCGGCGGCGGAGCTGTCGAAGCTTGCGAGGCGGCGGTGAAGTCCTATCCCGACATTGCGCGCTTCCGCTACGAGTTGGGGCGGGCACTGCTGGCGTCGGGCCGGATCGACGAAGCCAGGAATGTGATCCAGGAGGCGGCCGATAAGGGGCACGTCCGTGCCGTGTACGAGCTCGGCTACATCGCCGCATCCGGAATGAGCGCGGCTCCGGATTTGACCAAAGCCAACAGCCTCTATGCACAGGCGTCGGACAAGGGAGATCCCTACGGCATGACTGCCTTGGGGCGCGCTTTGTTCGACGGTGTCGGCGTCCAGCGCGACACCGGCAAGGGACTGGACCTGCTGCTCCAGGCAGCGGCGATGGGGCATGTCGATGCCACCAAGGACCTTGCGGTGATCTTCAAGGAAGGCCGCAACGGCGTGCCCGCCGACCCGGCCCGCGCCTTGGCTTTCCTCCGAGCCGGCATCGACCGGCAGGAGGCTTATTCGATGGCCATTCTCGGTCTCTCGCCCAAGCGAAGCGAAAAGACGGTCCCGGTGTGCAAGCCCAAGGTGGTGACCAAAGTGGTCACGAAGATAAAGGTGGTCCGTACCCCCGCGCCAAAAGCGCCGCCACCGGTCACCAAGATACCGGCCAAGCGCATACCGAACGGCACCGGATCGGCATCTTGGCGTGGCAATGGCGGCGATCACCCCGAGCCCCGCGGCGGCGGATCTGACAGCGGCAGCACCGACGGTGACAGCACCGGCAGCACCGACACTGGAAGCACCGGCAGCACTGACTCCGGCAGCACCGGCAGCACTGATTCCGGCGGCACCGGCAGCACTGATTCCGGCGGCACTGATACTGGCAGCACCGGCGGCTCTGACGGGATCAGATAGCGGCATCGATGGCGTGGACGCAGCCAGCCGAACGGCAGCGTCGAGAGAGCATGATCCCGATAAGTGGGAACCGGTTTCGGACGACATCATGCTCCAACAAGGATCGTGATGGCGATTCAACGAAACGCCGTCACCATCAAGCGGCCGCCGGAAAGCGGGGTGTCGGTCTTATTTGTCGGTGACGATCTTGACCTTGTCGCCGGACGACACAGTCGCGCCCGGCGACATGGCGTTGAGCACGCGGAACAGATCGAGCTTGCGGTCGACGCCGACCATCTGCGCGGCAAGCGAGCCCATGGTCTGGCCGGCCTGGACGGTGACGACCCTGATATGCAGCGGCTTCAGCGCCGCCTT
Source organism: Mesorhizobium sp. CA16 (assembly GCF_020165175.1). Classification (NCBI taxonomy): domain Bacteria; kingdom Pseudomonadati; phylum Pseudomonadota; class Alphaproteobacteria; order Hyphomicrobiales; family Phyllobacteriaceae; genus Mesorhizobium; species Mesorhizobium sp. CA16. The sequence continues at coordinate 9,258 of NZ_JAIUHP010000012.1, read as the reverse complement.
CTCGGCCGGGCTCAGCACGCGGAAGGAGCCACTGACCGAGCGCGCCACAGGGTCCAGCGAAGTGCTGGCCGAGGGCGCGGCCGTCAGCAGCCTGTAGACCTGCCCACCGGCCCGGATCACCGCGATGTCGAACTGCCAGCCTTGCGCGCTGGCATGCGCCGTCGCCGCATCGTTGCCGTTGATCGTGTCCTGGCGCACGCTGGCGTCTTCCAGCCCCGCTACCCAGCCGCTGCGGATGTAATCGGTGAGCGAGACGGACTTGTCGATCGCCACGCCGTCGAAGCGGATGGCGATGTCGCCCGGCCCGGTCGCCGTCACGGCGGCCGCCGAATTGTCGATGACGAAACCGTCCGGCACGGTAAACGAGACGCCGAGATTGGGATGCATGAAGGTCTGGCCGCGCACATAGCCTTCTTCCGGCGTGTCGCCGTAAAGCAGGCCGTCTATGCCGGCCAGAAATGCGTCGCGGTCGCGCGTGCCGACGCCCGGCGGGCCGAAATTGCGCGCCAGCCGCTGCGCCAGCTCGATACGCTGCGGCGTGTTCGGGTGCGTCGCCAGGAAGTCGAGGCTGGCGTCGGTGGCGCCGCTCACCGAGCGGAAATCCGTATAGGCCGACATCGACTGCAGGAAGCGGCCGGCGGCATAGGGATCATAGCCCGCCTCGCCGATCGACTTGATGCCGATGGCGTCGGCCTGCAGTTCCTGGTTGCGCGAGAATTGCGCAAGCCTGAGCTTGCCGCGGATCAGCGCCGCCTTGGCGGTCGGGCTGTCGCCGAGCACATCGGAAACCACCTTGGTCGCCAGGCCCTCCTCGGCTTCGAGCTGCTGCCGCTGCAGGCCGTGATTCGCGGTGACGTGCCCCATCTCATGCGCGATGACGGCGGCAAGCTCGGAGGAATCGTTGGCCAGCGCCAGCAGGCCCCGCGTCACATAGAGATAGCCGCCCGGCAGCGCGAAGGCGTTGACATTGGGCGAGTTGAGGATGGTTATGCGATAGGTCTGGGTCGGGTTGGCCGACACCACCGTCAGATTGCCGACGACCTTGGCCACCATGCGTTCGAGCTTTGGGTCGGAATATTCGCCGCCATAGGTGGCGAGAATCCGCGGGTGCTGCGCCTTCGCCATCTCTGCGAGCTTGGCGTTGGCCACGACATTGTCGACGGTGATCGGCTTGTCGGAAGGTTGGAAGCCGCTCTCCTGCACGTCCGGCGGCGTGAACATCTGGCAGCTCGCCAGCACGGCGACGCTCGCCAGCGCGAGAAATCGTGCCAGCGGCTTCATCCACACCTTCTCAGCGCCGCTCGACAGGTCGGCTTCCTTTCCAAATCTTTCGGCAAATCACGGTCCATCCGGACCAGCATGGCCGGACCTAGCCATACTCCCCCGGACAAGGCAAGGAAACGCCGGATCGCCCATTGCCGGTTTGGCCATAAATTATGTCCGCTTCCGGGCAACATGTTGTGATCCGGCAACGGTGCCACCTCGATCGCCGATATAGCGTCTGAACGCATCCGGTCCAGACCGATCGAAGAAATCCTCGGCCGGCCCGGCTGCCGCGATCGTGCCTTCGTCGAGAAATGCCACGTCCTGCCCGACGCGGCGCGCATCTTCCGGCTGATGCGTCACGAACAACACCGTCATTTCGCGCTCGGCATGAATGCCAGCCACAAGGTCCAGCATATCGTCGCGCAGCGCCGGGCCGAGCGACGCGAAAGGTTCGTCGAGCAGCAAAACGGGCCGGTCGCGCAGCAGCACGCGCGCCAGCGCCACGCGCTGCCGCTCGCCGCCGGAAAGCTCGCGCGGCAGCCGCTTTTCCTTACCGGCAAGGTCAACCCGCGCCAGCGCCTCGGCGACGTCGGCGCGATCGGCGTCGCCGAGTTTCAGCGACGGCGAGCGGCCGAGCCCGACATTGGCTTCGACGGAAAGATGCGCAAACAAATTGTTTTCCTGGAACACCATCGACACCGGCCGCGCCGAAGGCGGCGTGTTTCCGAGACCGACGCCGCCGATCAGGACCTTGCCCGCATCGGGCATTTCGAAGCCGGCTATCAGATTGAGCAGCGTCGACTTGCCGGAGCCGCTCGGCCCCATGATGGCGGTGATCCTGCCGGCCGCGAATTCGGCGTCGAAGCTGAAGGAGGATTCGCCATAGCTGAACGAGACGCCATCCAGCGCGACGGGGAGACCCTTTTGCGCGGCGATGCCGTCGATGGTCGTCGTCATGACTTTCCTTCCCGCCCCAGCCAGTCCGCGGCGACCACCAGCATCAGGCAGACGAGGCCGAGCAGCAAGGCAAGTCCCGCGGCGTCGGCTGTCCGGTAGCTGCTCATGCGCGCCAAAAGCAGATAGGGCAAGGTCTGCACGGAATCGCTGCCGAACAGCGCGATCACGCCGAGATCGCCAAGCGATAGCGCCATGGCGAAGGCAAAGCCGGTCGCCAAAGGCCGCCTGAGCGACGGCCAGTCTATCAGGCTGAGCCGGTTCCAGCCGGATATGCCGAGCGCAAGGCAAAGCCGCTCGTGGCGCTCGCTCGCCGCGTCATAAGCCGGGCGAACGGCGCGGATGGCGAAGGGCATCGCCATCACCGCGTTGACGGCGACGACCATGACCGGCGCGATGGCAAAGACATCGGTGACGTGGCGCAGCGCCAGGAACCAGCCGGCGCCAAGCACGATCGGCGGCACGACGAGCACGAAGCCGGCGCCGGTGTCGGCGGCATATTCGAGCAGGCCCATGGCCCCGCCTGCCCGGCGCCGCAGGGCCAGCGCGCGCCGTGCCGCGATCAGCGCCAGCGACAGCGTCACGCTGAGAAGCGCTGCAAGCAGGGCAAGGCCCGCGCTGGTGAGGGTGGCGCGGCGCACCGCTTCCTCGCCTGCCAGCCGGCCGAGATCGGCCTCCAGGCCTGAAAGCAGCGTCGCCGCCATCGGTCCGGCAACGAACAGCAGCGTAAGTGCGATGAGGCCGGCATTCAGCACGGTTTCGAGCGGGCCCGCGGAAAGGTAGCGGCGCGGCGCGACCGGCAGATTGGCATCACCGACCGTGTTGGCGCCGAGCCGCGTGAGTGCTGCGACCACGACGAAGGTGAGCGCGATCTGAAGAAACGTCACTGTTACGGCCCGCGTAGGATCGAAATCGAAGCGCAGCGCCTGGTAGATGGCCACTTCCAGTGTCGTCGCGGCCGGACCGCCGCCGAGCGTCAGCACGATGGTGAAGGAGGTGATGCAGAGCATGAAGACCAGCCCGGCAATCCCCGGCAGGGCCGCGCGCAGCACCGGCCATTCGATCAGCCGGAAGGCCGGCCAGGCACCCATGCCGAGCTGGCTCGCCAGCCGCCACTGGTCGGCGGGAACGGTGCCCAGCGCCTCGAGGAACAGGCGCGTCGCCAAGGGCAGGTTGAAGAAGACATGAGCGACAAGGATGCCGGAGAGGCCGTAGATCCCCGGCCAATCCCCACCGCCAAGTCCGGCCAAGACGCCGGCAAAATATCCAGCCCGACCGTAGAGCGCCAGGATGCCGAGCGCGGCGACGATCGCCGGCAATGCCAGCGGCACGGTGAACAATTGCAGGATCAGGCGGCGTCCCGGGAAACTTGGGTGCCTCGACAAAGCGCGCGCCACGAGCAGCGCCGGCGCGACCGACAGCAGCGTCGAGAGAGCCGCCTGCCACAGCGTGAAGCGGGCGACGCGCAGGAGGTAATTGTCGAAGGCGGCGGCAGCGCCGGAGAGGTCGTGCGCGCCTTCGACGGCGAGGCCGGCGAAGGCACCGCCGATGAGGAGGGCGATGGCCGCCAGCGCGACGACGCCGGCGGTGACGCGGGAGTCAGGGTGCACGGCGGCTTGCATGCTGCACCTTGGTGGAATTCAGCAAACGCCGCGTTCCTTCGCGCCCCCCTCTGTCTTGCCGGACATCTCCCCCACAAGGGGGGAGATCAGCAGCGCCCGCGCCTCGCTCATCACTGCAACGTTGCCAGTTGGCGAAATCGCCGATGACAGCCAATCTCCCCCTTAGAGGGGGAGATGTCCGGCAGGACAGAGGGGGGCGCCGTAGAGCGATCATCTTGCGCGAATAGCGATCCTACTTGCTCATCACCGCCAGCCACTCATCCACCCACGCCTTGCGGTTGGCGGCGACCTCCTGCGGGCTGAACAGCAAGGTCTTGGTCGGCTTCACCAGTTTGTCGAAGGCCGGGTTGAGCGGCTTGTCGGTCTTGCCGGCCGGGAACATCCAGTTGGTTTCCGGAATGACATCCTGGAATTTCGGTCCGGTCATGAAGGCGATGAACTTTTGCGCCAGCGGGTTCTTCGCGCCCGTCATGGTGATGCCGGCAACCTCGATCTGCAGGTATTCGCCTTCCTCGAACGAGGCGGCCTGGTAGCGCTCGGTGTTCTCGGCCACCATATGGTAGGCCGGCGAGGTGGTGTAGGACAGCACCATCGGCGCCTCGCCTTTGGTGAACAGGCCATAGGCTTCGCTCCAGCCCGGCGTCACCGTCAGGACCTTGGTCTTGAGCTTTGCCCAAGCCTCCGGCGCTTTGTCGCCATAGACTGACTTCACCCACAAAAGCAGCCCGAGACCGGGCGTCGAGGTGCGCGGGTCCTGGATGACGATTTTGTCCGTGCCGGCGCCTTCGATCAGCTCCTTCAGGCTCTTCGGCGGGACTTTAAGCTTCTGCGTGTCATAGATGACGGCGAAATAGCCATAGTCGAAAGGCACGAAAGTGTCGTCGCTCCAACTTCCAGGGACGTCGATGGCGGAGACTTCGCCATGCGGCGCGAACAGACCGCTCGACTTGGCGTCGGCGGTGAGATTGGTGTCGAGGCCGAGCACGATGTCGGCCTTGGTGCCGGCGCCTTCGAGCTTGACGCGGTTGAGGAGCGCCACGCCGTCGGCCACCGAGACGAATTCGAGATCGCAGCCGCATTCGGCCTCGAATTCCTTCTTCACCGCCGGGCCGGGACCCCAATCGGCGGTAAAGCTTTCATAGGTATAGACGGTGAGCTTGTCCTTCGCAGCGGCAGGCGCGACGCCCGCCAGAAGCGAAACTAAGCCGGTTGCGAGAATGAGATGGGACAGTATTGCGCGCATATCGGCGCCTCCTTCGTTCGAGTGACAAGGAATTGAGGCGCCGGATGGTCCGAAACGTCTAATCCCTCCGCCGGTACAAACCGGATCAGGTTCAGCGGGTTGGCTTGATCGCCTCTCAGCCGGATCACGTCCGGCACCCCGTTAGAGCGTTTCGACAGATAGGCCCGGCCGAAGCAGCGCGCAAGCGGAAGTTTGCCGGGCAGCTAATGTTCGCCGGTACCCTCGCAGCCGAAGCGCACGGCATCCCGCTTCCGTTTCGCCCGACGGGCTGGTAAGGGCGACGGCCATGGGCACATTCACCATCCTGCTTGGCGGCGAGCTTATCCGCACGCCCCGGCTCGAACGCCAGATCGAAGGCTCGCGCGTCATCGCCGCCGATGCCGGCATCGGCCATGCCCGCATGCTTGGACTTGTCCCCGAACTTTGGGTCGGCGATTTCGACTCGGTGCCGGCGAACCTGCCGGATGACCTCGCCGCCGTGCCGCGAAAAGTCTTTCCGGCCGAGAAGGACATGACCGATGGCGAGCTCGCCATAGCGGAAGCGCTTCAGCGTGGCGCCACCAGCCTCGTGTTGGCCGGCGCCTTTGGCGGCAAGCGCGCCGACCATGCCTTCCTGCATCTGGCGCTGGCCGTGCGGCTGGCCGAGGCTGGCACGACCGTGCTGCTGACCAGTGGCGCGCAGGAAGGCGCTCCCATCCTGCCCAGCAAGGCCAGCTTCGACTATGACGACGGCACCTTGTTTTCGGTGCTCGGCTTTTCCGACCTGTCCGGCCTGACGGTCACCGGCGCCAAATGGCCTCTCGACCGCGTCGAGGTGGCGTTCGGTTCCTCGCTCACTATATCAAATGAGGTCAAAGGGCAGCTTGGCATCGCGCTGGAGCGCGGCCGGGCGCTGCTTCTGGCCCACCCCTATCCTCTTCCAGAAAGTTGACATGGCGCCGCCACTCCTCAACCTCGACGGCATTAAACTGACTTTCGGCGGCACCCCGCTGCTCGACGGCGCGGCGCTCAGCGCATCCGCCGGCGAGAAGATCGCGCTGGTCGGACGCAACGGCTCGGGCAAGTCGACGCTGCTCAAGATCGCCGCAGGGATGATCGAGCCGCAGGACGGCGAGGTGTTCCGCCAGCCTTCGGCGACCGTCCGCTATCTGCCGCAGATGCCGGACATGGACGGCTTCGCCGACGTGCGCGCCTATGTCGAGGCGGGCCTTGGCCCGGCCGACGATCCGCATCGCGCCACCTATCTGATGGACCATCTTGGCCTGACCGGCGAGGAGCGGCCGAACGACCTGTCCGGCGGCGAGGCGCGCCGCGCCGCCCTTGCCCGCGTCATGGCACCGGAACCCGACATCCTGCTCCTCGACGAGCCGACCAACCATCTCGACCTTTCGGTGATTGAATGGCTGGAAGAAGAGCTCGCCCGCACCTCCTCCGCGGTTATCCTGATCTCGCATGACCGCCGCTTTCTCGAGCGCGTCACGCGCGCCACTGTCTGGCTGGACCGCGGCCAGACGCGGCGGCTGGACAAGGGCTTTGCGCATTTCGAGGAATGGCGCGACCAGGTGCTGGAAGAGGAAGAGCGCGACCAGCACAAGCTCGGCCGCCAGATCGTGCGCGAGGAACATTGGCTGCGCTATGGCGTGACCGCCAGGCGCAAGCGCAACATGCGCCGCCTCGGGGAGCTGCAAACCATGCGCCAGCGCTTCCGCAGCCATCGCGGCGCAGAGGGCACCGCGACGATGGTGGCCAGCGACGCCGCCGAATCCGGCAAGCTGGTGATCGAGGCCAGGAACATCGACAAGAGCTTTGGCGATCTCACCGTGGTCAAGGGGTTCTCGACCCGCATCCAGCGCGGCGACCGCGTCGGCCTGGTCGGCCCGAACGGCGCCGGCAAGACGACATTGTTGAAGATGCTGACCGGCGAGCTGGCGCCGGACGCCGGCACCGTGCGGCTTGGCGTCAATCTCGAGATTGCGACGCTCGATCAGAAGCGCGAGGCCGTCGATCCGCAGGAGACGCTGGCGCATTACCTCACCGACGGACGCGGCGAGAACCTTGTCGTCAATGGCGAGCAGCGTCATGTCGTCTCCTACATGAAGGATTTCCTGTTCAAGCCGGAGCAGGCCCGCACGCCGGTGCGCGAGCTTTCCGGCGGCGAACGCGCGCGGCTGCTTTTGGCCCGCGTGCTGGCCCGGCCAGCGAACCTTCTGGTGCTGGACGAACCGACCAACGATCTCGACATGGAGACGCTGGAGCTGCTGCAGGAGCTTGTCGCGGGCTTTGCCGGAACCGTGATACTGGTCAGCCACGACCGCGACTTCCTTGACCGCACCGTCACCAGCGTGATCGCGCCGGACGGCGGCGGCCGCTGGATCGAATATGCCGGCGGCTATTCCGACATGCTGGCGCAGCGCGGCGGCTCCAGGCTGGAAGACCGCAAGGCAAGATCCAAGACCGAGGCGAGCGAGGCTGGACCGAGAGCCGAACCGGCGGCGCCCAAAGGCGCCGCGAAAAAGCTCTCGTTCAAGCAGAAATTCGCACTGGATTCGCTGCCTAAGAAGATCGAAGCGGTGACGGCCTCGATCTCGCGACTGGAGAACAACATCGCCGACCCCTCCTTCTACGAGCGCGATCCCGCCTCGTTCCAGAAGACTATCGCCGCGCTCGACAAGGAGCGCACGACGCTGGCGGCACTCGAGGAAGAGTGGCTGGAACTGGAGATGCTGCGCGAAGAGATGGAGGGGTAGGCTTGCCTGCACGTTCTATGCGCTTATATTATGCGCATGGAATAGAGAGGCTGCCGTGCTCCAATCAACTGCGAAACCGCAACGCAAATCGGTAAACACCTCGATCGATTCGAGATTGATCGAGGAGGCCAAGGCATTGGGTATCAATATGTCCCGCGCCGCCGAGCAAGGAATCGCCAAGGCAATTTCTGCCGAGAAGATCCGTCGCTGGCAGGAGGAGAACAAGGAAGCGCTCGAAAGCTCTAACGAATACGTCAAGCGTAACGGTCTGCCTTTGGCCAAGTACCGGCTGTTTTGATGGCTCGCTACGATTTCTACCGAAGCACGGGAAGCGACGGTTATCTCCTCGATGTCCAGTCCGACATACTAGAACAGCTCGATACCAACGTCGTCGTTCCCCTTCTGCCCCCCAACATCGCACCGCTGCCGGCACGCAGGCTGAACCCGATCTTCAGGATCGATGGCAAGGAACACGTTATGATCACTCAGTTCATTTCGGCTGTGACGGCTTCCGAATTGCGGGCGGCAGAAGGAAACCTTGGCAGGCATCATGACGAGATCGTCGCCGCTCTCGACATGCTTTTTCAGGGATTTTGAGCAGCGGCGCCATTGCGCCACCGCTGCTGCCATCACCCCGACGTCTTCGCCGCCCAGGCCTTCAGCGCCTCGTCAAAAACCTTCTCGCCCGGGATGCCCTTTTCCATGGTGAGCAGGGCGCGGCGTCCGGTCTTGTAGACCACCGGCACGTCGATCCAGGCCTGGCCTCTCAGCAGCGTCAGGTTGGCGTCCTCGTCGGCCTTGGTGTCGTTGAGCGCGACGAGGAAGAAGCCGTCGGCGATCTTGGCCGGGATGCCGATCAGTGGGCTGCCGGCATCCTGCTCGGAGCTCTTCATGGCGATGCGCAAGATGTTGTCGACGCCGCCGCCGTCGAACCCTTCCGGCGTCAGGAAGATCATCTCGATGATGTGGCTGGCGGGCAGCGTCTGGTCGGTGTTGCGCCGGATCGTCATGCGCAGCTGGATATTCTTGCCCGGGATCGTCGCCTCGGCGCGGATCGCCGGTTCCGGCGGCAGGTCGCCGCCGGGCGATTCCTGCACAAGCGACCACACGATGCTGCCGGGCTCGGCCGTGCCCTGCTGCGTGCTGGTGCGCTCCTCATAGAAGATCGCCTTCTGCCCGACTGGCACCGTCGCCTCGGCGGTCGCAGGCGCCGGCGCAGCCGGTGTCGCGCCCGCGGGCGGCGGCGTTGCCGCGTTAGCCGCCGGAGGCGTGGTTCCGGCTCCGGGCGGCGTTGGATTGGCCGCGTCGGTCGCCGGCGCTCCGGCGGCAGGCGTCTCAGGCGTCGGCGTGGCCGGAGCAGGCGTGGCCGGAGCGACCGCTGCCGGAGCAGGCGGGGTCGTCGCCGGCGTAGCCCGCGGCCCCCCGG